>NZ_QPFW01000086.1:0-3928 GCF_008122455.1 Enterobacter sp. C6 | reverse complement strand
GCGGGATCAGCTGCCTGACGATACCCTGCTTCGCCTGGCTGGCGGACCGGTTTGGCCGCCGTCGCGTCTACATCACCGGCGCGCTGATTGGGAGCCTCAGCGCCTGGCCATTCTTTATGGCGCTGGAGGCGCAGTCGATCTTCTGGATTGTCTTCTTTGCCATCATGCTCGCGAACATCGCTCACGATATGGTGGTCTGCGTACAGCAGCCGATGTTTACCGAACTGTTCGGCGCCAGCTACCGCTACAGCGGCGCGGGCGTGGGTTACCAGGTCGCAAGCGTGGTCGGCGGCGGGTTTACGCCGTTTATTGCCGCCGCGCTGGTGACCTTCTCCGGCGGAAACTGGCACAGCGTGGCGATTTATCTGCTGGCCGGTTGCCTGCTGTCGGCGGCAACGGCGCTACTCATGAAAGAGACGAGCCACCGCTGATCTCACTTTTGTTTCACAGGCGTGTGACATACTATCGGGTAGAGTCGCACACCTGTGGAACAAGGAGACAGAGATGAATAATAAGGGCTCCAGCCTGACCCCGGCTCAGGCGCTGGAAAAACTCGACGCGCTGTACGAACAGTCCGTCAACGCGCTGCGCAGCGCCATCAGCGAATATATTGAAACAGGGAAACTTCCCGACGAAAAGGCCAGAACCGAGGGCCTTTTTGTTTATCCATCGCTCTCTGTGACCTGGGACGGCAGCGCCAGCACGACACCGAAAACCCGCGCCTACGCCCGTTTTACCCACTCCGGCTGCTACAGTACCACCGTTACCCGCCCGGCACTGTTCCGCCCGTACCTCGAAGAACAGCTGACGCTGCTGTATCAGGATTACGGCGCGCACATTCACGTTGAACCCTCGCAGCATGAAATCCCTTATCCGTACGTGATAGACGGCTCGGCGCTAACGCTGGATCGCTCAATGAGCGCGGGGCTGACCCGCCACTTCCCGACGACGGAGCTTTCACAGATTGGCGATGAGACGGCCGATGGGATCTATCACCCGGCAGAATTTTCTCCCCTGTCGCACTTTGACGCCCGCCGGGTCGATTTCTCCCTGGCGCGACTGCGCCACTACACCGGCACGCCCGTCGAACATTTCCAGCCGTTCGTCCTCTTTACCAACTACACCCGCTACGTTGACGAGTTTGTCCGCTGGGGCTGCAGCCAGATCCTCGACCCGGAAAGCCCCTATATCGCGCTGTCCTGCGCGGGCGGGATCTGGATCACCGCGGAGACCGAAGCGCCCGAGCAGGCTATCTCCGACCTGGCATGGAAAAAGCACCAGATGCCCGCCTGGCACCTGATCACCGCCGACGGTCAGGGCATCACGCTGATTAACATTGGCGTAGGCCCGTCAAATGCCAAGACCATCTGCGACCATCTGGCGGTGCTGCGTCCGGACGTGTGGCTGATGATCGGCCACTGCGGCGGCCTGCGTGAAAGCCAGCTGATTGGCGACTACGTGCTGGCCCACGCCTATCTGCGTGATGACCACGTGCTGGATGCGGTGCTGCCGCCGGATATCCCAATCCCGAGCATCGCCGAAGTGCAGCG
Source organism: Enterobacter sp. C6 (assembly GCF_008122455.1). Classification (NCBI taxonomy): domain Bacteria; kingdom Pseudomonadati; phylum Pseudomonadota; class Gammaproteobacteria; order Enterobacterales; family Enterobacteriaceae; genus Enterobacter; species Enterobacter sp. C6. The sequence goes on along the minus strand of NZ_QPFW01000086.1, from coordinate 2,378 downwards.
TGCGCTGTATGACGCGACCAAAGAGGTCAGCGGCATGCCGGGTGAAGAAGTTAAGCAGCGCCTGCGCACCGGTACGGTCGTCACGACGGATGACCGCAACTGGGAGCTGCGTTACTCCGCCTCCGCGCTGCGGTTCAACCTGAGCCGCGCGGTGGCAATTGATATGGAGAGCGCCACCATCGCCGCGCAGGGGTATCGCTTCCGCGTTCCCTACGGCACCCTGCTGTGCGTCTCAGATAAGCCGCTGCACGGCGAAATTAAGCTGCCGGGGCAGGCCAACCGCTTCTATGAGGGGGCTATCTCAGAGCATCTGCAGATTGGTATTCGCGCCATTGACCTGCTGCGGGCGGAAGGTGACAGGCTCCATTCCCGCAAGCTGCGCACCTTCAACGAGCCGCCGTTCCGCTAATAACGATAAGGAATAACCATGTCCAGCACATCTCCGCTCTCTGCCCTGCGCCACTGGCTCGAGGCCAGCCATCTCGACGGGATGATCGTCCCGCGTGCGGATGCCTGGCAGAGCGAATACTGCGCGCCATACGACGAAAAGCTGGCCTGGCTGACGGGCTTTGACGGTTCGGCCGGCGTGGCGCTGGTGCTGAAAAACAAAGCGCTGCTGTTCGTCGACGGGCGCTATCAGGTTCAGGCTCGCGTTCAGGTCAATACGGATGAGGTTGAGATCCACCATCTGCACAACGAGCCGCTGGCAGAATGGCTGGCGGAAAACGTGGAGGCCGGGACGCGCATCGGTTTTGATCCGCTGCTGATGACCAACTCGGAGTTTGAGCAACTGTCTGCCACGCCGTGCGAGCTGGTTCCTCTGAAGGCCTCGCCGTTTGACGCCCTATGGACTGACCGCCCTGCCGCACCGGCGGGGCTTATCCGGGAAATGCCGGTTGAATACAGCGGTGAAAGCAGCACTGATAAACGTCAGCGCGTCGCCGCGGTGCTGGCTGCAAGCAATGTCGATTATCTGGCCGTTACGCTGCCGGATAACATTGCCTGGCTGCTGAACGTGCGTGGTGCGGATATCCCTTACAGCCCGGTACCGCTCTCCTTTGCTCTTCTGGGCCGTGACGGTCACGTTGAGTGGTTTGTTAACGACAATAAGCTCAGCGCCCTGCCAGCAGAGGTACGCAATGCGTTTACCATTGCGCCGCAGGACGCTTTTATCGAACGCTGTCAGCAGATTGCTGCAGGCAAACGGGTGATGATTGATGCCGATTCCGCGCCGGTGGCTCTGCGCTTCGCCATTGAGCCACGGGGAGAAATTGTCTGGCGGACTGACCCCATCACCCTGATAAAGGCCACCAAAAACCCGGTCGAGCTGGCAGGTTATCGCGAGTGTCATCACCAGGACGGTGCCGCCTGGGTCAACTTCCTGGCCTGGCTGAGCCGCGAAGTGCCGCTGCGCGAGGCGGCAGGGAATCCGCTAACAGAGCTGGAGGTTCAGGCGCAGCAGCTTGCGTTCCGTCAACAGCAGCCTGGGTTCATCGAGCAGAGTTTTGCAACCATCTCCGCCTCTTCGAGCAATGCGGCAATGTGTCACTACCATTCGAGCGAGGCCAGCAATAAGCCCATCGGCCATAACCATTTTTACCTGAACGATTCTGGCGGCCAGTATGTGAATGGCACCACCGACGCTACGCGCACGCTGGCATGGGGTAAGGTCGATCCGCAGCAGCGCCTTCACTACACCGCCGTGCTGAGAGGCTTCCTGTCGCTGATTACCCTGCAGTTCCCTTCCGGGACTCAGGGGCATCAGCTGGATGCCTTCGCGCGTCGTCCGCTGTGGGAAATGGGGCTGGATTACGATCACGGCACGGGACATGGCGTGGGACACCAGTTGCTGATCCATGAGAACCCGCATCGCATCGCCAAAAAGGTCAACCCGTGGCCGCTGGTGGCGGGCAATATAATGACGATTGAACCGGGCTACTATCTGGGCGACAGCCACGGTATTCGTATTGAAAACCAGGTGGAGATTGTGGATAGCCGTCCAGGATTCTGCAGGTTTGCCTCGCTGACGCTGATCCCGATCGACTTAAGTCAGGTTGAGCTGCATTTGCTGAGTGAGCAGGAGAAGCAGTGGCTGGATGCGTATCACCAGCAGGTACGCGAGGCGCTTTCACCTCTGGTGAACAGCGATGCGCGTCCGTGGCTGATTGAGGCGACGGCGCCGATTAGTTTGTAATTTCGTGCGGTCTGGTGCCCTCACCCCAACCCTCTCCCACGGGAGAGGGTGCACACACTAAAAACGGCAACAAGGTTGCCGTTTTGCATTTACCTTGCGCAGAAAAGCAAAAAGCCTGCTTTAAAAGCAGGCTTTTCAAATTTGGCTCCTCTGACTGGACTCGAACCAGTGACATACGGATTAA
>NZ_QPFW01000085.1:0-3925 GCF_008122455.1 Enterobacter sp. C6 | reverse complement strand
GGTCAGCGCCGGGCCCCAGTACGGGTCGTGCGCAATCACGCCGCCGAAGTAGATGGAGGCCACCAGCAGCACGATACCAATCACCGACACCTCACCCACGCGTCCCGGACGCAGGAAGCGCATGTAGATACCCATGAACAGCGCAATCGGCACGGTTGAGCAGACGGTGAAGACACCCCACGGGCTTTCGGCCAGCGCTTTCACCACGATCAGGGCCAGCACCGCGAGGATGATGATCATAATCAGGAAACAGCCGAACAGGGCGATAGTCCCCGGCACGCGGCCCATCTCTTCTTTGACCATCTCACCCAGAGAGGCGCCGTTACGGCGAGAAGAGATAAACAGCACCATAAAGTCCTGCACCGCACCCGCCAGCACCACGCCAGCGAGCAGCCACAGGGTACCCGGCAGGTAGCCCATCTGCGCGGCCAGCACCGGGCCCACAAGCGGGCCTGCACCGGCGATAGCGGCAAAGTGGTGACCAAACAGCACGTAGCGGTTGGTTGGCACGTAGTTCAGGCCGTCATTGTTAATGACCGCCGGAGTGGCGCGCGTCGGGTCGAGCTTCATAACCTTCTGCGCGATGTACAAGCTGTAGTAGCGATAAGCAACAAGATAGACGGAAACGGACGCGACCACGATCCACAGGGCGCTTACGTGTTCGCCCCGGCGTAATGCGACAACCGCCAGACAAAAAGCGCCGAGGATCCCGAGTAAGGCCCAGGGCACGTGCTTCAGTAGTTTTTTAGTATCCATAGTAAGACCTGGTTTTTTATGTAAAGAAAAAAGGGTCAGGGTTCGTTGTGAGGAGGTATTGATTAATGCTGGAGCGATCGTGCCAGATCCTCGCGCGTGTAAAGGACGGTAAATGAATGAGTGGTTGAAAGTGACAGGTGAGCGGTCAAAGGGGGCGACGAGCGGTTTCGGCTCGCCGCCAGGGGGCGAAATTATGTGATTGAGATCACTTGATTATTCGGGTTGCGCTCCACCGCCAGATAGTGCTCCAGCGTTCCGAGTAGTTTTTCCTTCAGCCAGTTCGGCTCCAGAATCTGAATATGAGGCAGCCAGTAGAACAGCAGCGGCAGGATCTGGTTCTCGTGGGCCGCCTGGCAGCGCAGCGTGACTCCGCCCTGTTGCTCCGCCAGCAGCTCTTGTTCCGGCAGAAGATCGCGACGCAGGAAGTAATGTGAAATATTATCTTTGATGAATATTTTCACCGCGAAAGTATTTTCAGAGACCCAGGGGTCTAGGCTTTTTTCCAGCAGCGCAAGGACATTTTCTTCCGGGGTGAAGGTCGTTTTCTGAATATCAAACCAGCTAATCTGACTCAATGAGAAGGATTTCAGGCGGCTATTTTCGGTGGCTTGTAAATACCATATATTTTTTTTGTTAATGAGTTTATAGGGATTAATCAGACGGGTTTTCCCCTTATAAACAATCTGACAAACATTATGGTTTTTAATCGATCTCTCGATTTTCGTTAAATGACGGCGAATATCACGTTGTACCGTGTGTTCGGCTTCATTCGCAAGAATAAGAATATGGTTTTCGTCAACGCGCGTTTCAAGATTCTGCCAGAATTCCGTATTTCTTTCAGGGAAAAAGCTATCAGCATTCAGGAAGTTAGCAAGAGTGTGATGTAAGCCTTGTCCGCCGGGCGATTGTGCCGAATGGATCAGTCGATATAGCCCGTTACCTGTATGTTCAACAATGGGAGAGAGGGCATTTAAATCCCGGTAGACGGTGCGCTCGGTAATTTTGAATTTCTCCATTAGCGCACTGCGGTTTACCACACCGTTTAAATGTAGCTCAACCAGAATATCGACCAGACGTTCAGCCGAGCGGCTCCGCGTCGTTTTAGCCATAAGGTCATCCTGTATATTTAGGTATGCGCTGAATGATGCGGGTGCACTGACACAGAATGTCAGTATTCAGGCACAGAAAATTTCTCTTATGGTTATATAACGGCGTGATTTAGCGGAAACCTTAGGAGTTTTTGTAGAAAGCGGCGCTGGCCGGAAAAAAAAGGCCAGCGCGAGGGGGATTACAAGGCGGCTTCCGCCTCCAGCATAACCGGGTGGAAACGGCGCCTGAAGTAGATCAGGCCGTGTCCTGCGTCACTCAGGATGATGTTTTTAATTTCAACAAGGTAGACAAGATGCGTGCCGATGGTTTGCACCTGGCTAATCTCGCCTTCAAGGCTGGCCAGCGCGCCCTTGAGTACCGGCTGCGCCAGCGGGCCTTTTTGCCAGCAGGAGAGGGCAAAGCGCTCCTCCATCGTTATTCCGGTCATCCCGGCGAAATGACGAGCTATGATCTCCTGCTCGTGGTTCAGCACGTTAACGCACAGCCTGCCGTTACCCTGAAATACCGGATTCATGGCGCTGTTGGCGTTGATGCACACCATCACTGATGGCGGGGTGTCGGTCACCGAGCAGACGGCGGTAGCGGTGATGCCGCAGCGTCCGGCCTCACCCTCGGTGGTGATCACATTGACCGCCGCCGACAGGCTACTCATTGCGTCGCGAAAACGCAGGCGTTGTTCATCTGAATGCATTGCAACCTCCCGCTGCGCTATTTCAGCAGCTTGTCGAGCATGTTGATATCGCTGTTGTTGTGCAGGTGCGGTACGGTCCAGCCGTGCTGGTCGTATTCGGACATGCAGCGGTCGACCATCGCCATCATCTTGTCCATGTTGCCGGAGCTCTGCGCCTGGCGCAGACACTGCAGGCGGATCTCATCCTGACTGCCGGAGTAGTTGATTTCGTACAGCTCGTGACGACCGCCAAACTCGCTGCCGATGGCATCCCACATCAGTTTCAAAATCTTGATGCGTTCGACGTGATCCATGCCGTTGGAGCCGCGTACGTATTTCGCCAGATACTGGTCGATCTGCGGGTTGTTCAGGTCGCGGGCACTGGAGGGCAGGTAGATCAGCCCGGAGGTGACGTTACGTTCGATGATGTTCTTGATCTTGGCGTAGGCCATCGGCGCCATCACGCGGTAGGTTTGCAGCGCGGCGTGATCCGGCAGGTAAGCGCCGTTGACCCACGGGGTGGCTTCAGAACACATGGAGTCGCTCAGCGCCCAGAACATGTTGCGCCAGGCCACCACTTCGCCGAGATCCGCCTGCACGCCGCGGAACTCCAGGGTACCGGTGCATTCCAGGGATTTTTTCAGCAGGGCGGTGATGAAGTCGAGCTTCACCGCCAGACGCACGCATGCCTGCAGCGGGTACATGCGGGCGAAACCGCCCTCCATCGTCCAGCGACGGCAGCGGTCGAAATCGCGGTAGATCAGCACGTTTTCCCACGGGATCAGCACGTGATCCATCACCAGGATGGCGTCGTTCTCGTCAAAGCGGCTGGAGAGCGGATAGTCGTACGGGGATCCGGTTGCGCCTGCCACCATCTCGTAGGAGGCGCGGGAGATCAGCTTCACGCCCTCGGCATCCATCGGCGCGACGAACATCAGCGCGAAGTCCGGGTTTTCGCCCATCACCTGCGCGGAGCCGAAGCCAATCATGTTGTAGTGGGTCAGGGCGGAGTTGGTCGCCACCACTTTCGCGCCGCTGACGATAATCCCGGCGTCGGTCTCTTTCTCCAGCTTGATGTAGACGTCTTTTACCTCGTCCGCTGGCTTGTGGCGGTCGATCGGCGGGTTAACGATGGCGTGGTTGAAGTACAGGCCGGTTTCCTGAATGCGGGTGTACCAGCTCCGGGCGTTCTGCTCGAACTGGCCGTAGAAGGCCGGGTTGGCGCCCAGCGCGCAGCCGAACGCGGCTTTGTAGTCCGGCGTGCGGCCCATCCAGCCGTAGCTCAGGCGCGACCACTCGGCAATAGCGTCGCGCTGCTGGCGCAGGTCGTCGGCGCTTTTCGCCACGCGGAAGAACTTGTGGGTGTAGCCGCCGCTGCCGGTGTCGGTG
>NZ_QPFW01000084.1:0-3776 GCF_008122455.1 Enterobacter sp. C6 | reverse complement strand
GGCGGCTGGGGGGCACTAAAAGCGACGGCCATCGCGGTACGTACCCAAATGGATACCCTTGACGCTCCCGCGACGCTGCTGCGTACCAACCAGCCTGACGGCTTCGACTGCCCGGGCTGCGCGTGGCCTGATAAAGAACACAAATCGACGTTCCAGTTCTGCGAGAACGGCGCCAAAGCGGTGACCTGGGAAGCGACCAGCAAACGCGTCACCCCCGCGTTTCTGGCTGAAAACAGCGTCTCCTCGCTGCTGGCAAAATCGGACTTTGAGCTGGAAGGCTACGGTCGACTGACGCACCCACTGCGCTATGATCGGGCGAGCGACACCTTCCGCCCCGTCGACTGGGACGTGGCGTTTCAACGCATCGGCGAAGTATTGCGCGGGCTCGAGCCGGATCAGGTCGAGTTCTATACCTCAGGACGCGCCTCTAACGAAGCGGCGTATCTGTTCCAGCTGTTTGCTCGCGAATACGGCACCAACAACTTCCCCGACTGCTCGAATATGTGTCACGAGGCCACCAGCGTCGGTTTACCGCGTTCAATTGGCATCGGAAAAGGCACCGTTTCGCTGGACGACTTCGATAAGACCGAGCTGGTGATCGCCATCGGCCACAACCCCGGCACCAACCATCCGCGAATGATGGGGACCCTCCACGAGCTGGCCCGCCGGAACGTGCCGATTATCGTCTTTAACCCGCTGCGCGAACGTGCCCTGGAACGTTTCGCCGACCCGCAAAGCGTGATTGAAATGGCAACCTACAGCTCCACGGATATCGCTTCGACCTATTTCCAGGTGAAGGCCGGGGGCGATGCCGCCGCGCTGAAAGGCATTGCCAAACACCTGTTGGAAATGGAGGCCGAACGCGGTGACGTGCTGGACCACGCATTTATTGCCGAACACACCCAGGGCATTGAGGACTTTGCCGACGATATCGCACAAACCCGCTGGGACGAGATCGAGCGCGAGTCGGGCCTGAGCCAGGCGGCGCTCAAACAGGTGGCTGAGGCCTATGCGAAATCGAATGCCACCATCATTACCTACGGGATGGGCATTACCCAGCACAATAAAGGGACGGCTAACGTCCGCCTGATCGCTGACGTGCTGCTGCTGCGCGGGAATATCGGCAAGCCCGGCGCGGGAATATGCCCACTGCGCGGCCACTCAAACGTGCAGGGGAACCGTACCGTCGGGATTAGCGAGAAACCCACGCCAGCCTTCCTGAACAGTCTGAAGGATGTGTTCGGCTTTGAGCCACCGTCTCACCACGGCCATGACGCGGTGCAGGCCACGCAGGCGATGATCGACGGCCGCGCAAAAGCGCTCATTTGCCTCGGCGGTAATTTTGCCGTCGCGATGCCCGATCACGAGCGGGGTTTTCCGGCGATGGGTAACCTGGATTTGAGCGTACACGTCGGCACCAAGCTCAACCGTACCCATCTGCTGGTGGGCAAAGAGACCTTTATTTTCCCGTGTCTTGGCCGTACCGAACTGGATATTCAGGCGACCGGCCGCCAGTCCATTACCGTCGAAGACTCCATGTCGATGGTGCATGCTTCATCCGGCAAGCTGAAGCCTGCATCGCCGTTGCTTCGGTCAGAACCCACTATCGTCGCGGGCATGGCGAAAGCCACCCTGCCGGATACCCGCGTGGACTGGATGACGCTGGTTGAGGATTACGACCGGATCCGCGAACTGATCGAGCAGACCATTCCGGGGTTTGAGAACTATAACGCGCGGATCCGCGTTCCCGGTGGTTTCCGTATGCCGCTGCCACCGACGCAACGTATCTGGCCAACGGCGACAGGAAAAGCGATGTTCTCGGTGTTCGACGGGGTTCACGAGAACGCCAGCGGTGAAGGTGAGCATGTTCTGCGTCTGATCACTCTGCGCAGCCACGACCAGTACAACACCACCATTTACGCCCTGGACGACCGCTACCGTGGCGTATTTGGCCGTCGCGACGTGCTGTTTATGAACGAAGACGATATGGCGCAGTCAGGGCTGGAACACGGCGACCGCGTGGATATCGAAACCGCCCTGCCCGGCAGCGTTCAACGTCTGAACGACATTACCGTGGTGGCGTACAACATCGCACCGGGGACCGTCGGGGCCTATTATCCGGAAGCCAACGTGCTGGTACCGCTTGATTATCTGGATAAGGACAGCGGTACGCCGTCGTATAAATCCGTTCCGGTTCGCATCACCCTGCGCTCAAAAGAGATCCGCATGCTGTAAGGCTGTTGGCGCAGAGAAAAAGATGGATATTAAACAGTTAAAATATTTAATCGCCCTCGACGAGACCCGCCATTTTGGCAAGGCGGCCTCACAGTGCAACATCACCCAGCCGACCCTCTCCATGCGCATCCGCAGCCTGGAGGAGGAGCTCGGGCTGGTATTGATTGTGCGCGGGCAGCGCTTTGAAGGGTTTACGCCGGAGGGTGAGCGCATCCTCGCGTGGGCCCGCTCGCTGCTGGCCGCGCATGACGGGCTACAGGCGGAAGCCGCGCTGTGCAAAGGCCAGGTGGTGGGCGAACTCCGTCTGGGGATGGTGCCGCTGGCGAGCGTGGATCCGATGATCTTTATTCGCCATCTGACGCAAAAATACCCGGAGCTGACCTACAGCCTTTATTCTATGTCTTCAGCGCAGATTGCCGACGGCGTCAGCCGCAATCAGCTTGAGCTGGGGATTTGCTACCTCAACAGCATCGACACCAGCCTGTTTGAGATTATCCAGCTTCCCAAAACGAAGATGGGCCTGCTGCACGACGTCCGTCATTTCCAGCTCGGCCAGGAGAGATTGGCCTGGCGCGATCTGACGGATTTTCCGCTGGGGTTCCTGACCAAAGGGATGCACTACCGGGCGCATATGGAGGCCAGCTTTAAGTCTGTCGGCATTGAACCGACGGCCGTTTTCGAGAGCGACTCGACGTTCCAGATCATTCAGGCGGTTCAGAGCGGCGTATGCTGCGCCGTCATGCCGCTGAACAACGGGCTGGAAGCACTGAACAGCCATTTCAGGATTGTCCCCATCGCTGACGCGAACATTGAGGCCCCTGTCGGCCTGATTATGCGCAGACAAAAGCCTATCTCCTCGCTGGCGCTGCGCTGTTTTACCGACGCGCAGGAGATTTTTCACGCGGACAATGAGGCGTAGGCCTCGCGCGTCACCACGCTAAAACCGCCGATCAGCACCGCGTCACAAATCGCCCGATGTTCCGGTGAACTGACCAGCGCATGGAGCGCATCGCGAATGGCGTTAAGCGTTTCAGGTGAGGTGTTATACGAGGTGATTAGCGGCAGTCCCGGCGTCAGCGGGGTATGGTCAATGATCGCCAGCCCCGCAAGCCGTTCCGGCTCATGGCGCTGCAGCAGTGCCCAGGTTACGCAGTCGATGGCCGCGATATCCCCTGCCCCGCGTTTCACATCAATCAGCGACTGGCGATGGCTGCCGCTAAAGGACGTTTGCGCGAAAAATGGACCGCCACTCAACAGGGGAGCCACTTTTTTTCGCAGCGCATTGTAGCCAGACTGGGAATCCGCAGAGTTACAGACCGCCCGTCGCCCGCGAAACTCCGCCAGCGTCAGGTGCCGATCCTCCTCGCGCACCGCCAGAAAGCTGCGGTACTGGATCCCTTCGCAGCCCGGTGCCGTGTAGTGAAAACAGCCGACCACCTGCACGTCCGGGAGCTGCGTGACCAGCGGGTAACCGCAGGTCTGGCTAAGGATAAGCCCGGGCTGTTGCCAGTGCGTGAGCAGATCGGACTCCGGCCCGTCGG
>NZ_QPFW01000083.1:0-3753 GCF_008122455.1 Enterobacter sp. C6 | reverse complement strand
GCGACTACATCGCCAACCCGGACCTGGTTGCTCGTCTGCAGAAAAAAGCAGCGCTCAACCCGCAGCGTCCGGAAAGCTTCTACGGCGGCGGCGCGGAAGGCTACACCGACTACCCTTCTCTGTAATCTCGCCATTGTTCATTGATAGCGGCGATATTTCGCCGCTATACTAAAACATCGCTTCTGTTCAAAAAGACAGTCTATTTCATTGTTTAATGAGGAAATTATGCGCCTACTTCACACCATGCTGCGCGTTGGCGACCTGCAACGTTCTATCGATTTCTACACTAACGTCCTGGGCATGAAGCTGCTGCGCACCAGCGAAAACCCTGAATACAAATACTCGCTGGCGTTCGTGGGTTACGGCCCGGAAACGGATGAAGCGGTGATCGAGCTGACCTACAACTGGGGCGTTGACAGCTATGAGCTGGGCACGGCCTACGGCCATATCGCGCTGGAAGTGGACAACGCGGCCGAAGCGTGTGAGCGCATTCGCAGCAACGGCGGTAACGTCACGCGCGAAGCGGGCCCGGTAAAAGGTGGCACCACCGTGATTGCATTTGTGGAAGATCCCGACGGTTACAAAATCGAGCTGATTGAAGCCAAAGACGCCGGTCGCGGTCTGGGCAACTGATCCCTCAGGGCGCAACGTGCGCCCGTAGTTTTACTGCATCCCCCCGCAAAATTTGCCATAATGCGCTCTGCTTTTTCCCCATGTAAGAGACCCTGATGTCCGATAACGCTCAATTTAGCGGTCTGTGCGACCGTTTTCGTGGTTTTTATCCCGTTGTCATTGATGTAGAAACAGCCGGATTTAACGCTAAAACCGATGCGCTGCTCGAAATTGCCGCCATCACGCTGAAGATGGATGAACAGGGCTGGCTTACACCGGACACCACGCTGCATTTCCACGTTGAACCTTTCGAAGGGGCAAACTTACAGCCGGAAGCGCTGGCGTTTAACGGTATCGATCCGCATAACCCGCTGCGTGGTGCAGTCAGTGAATATGATGCGCTGCACGCCATTTTTAAAATGGTGCGTAAAGGCATGAAAGAGAGTAACTGCAGCCGCGCCATTATGGTGGCCCATAACGCCACCTTCGATCACAGCTTTACCATGGCCGCCGCCGAGCGCGCGTCGCTTAAACGCAACCCCTTCCATCCTTTTGTCACCTTCGACACCGCCGCGCTGAGCGGCCTGGCGCTGGGACAAACGGTGTTATCAAAGGCCTGTATTACGGCTGGCATTCCGTTCGACGGCACGCAGGCGCACTCCGCGCTGTATGACACGGAGCGTACCGCAGAGCTGTTCTGTGAGATCGTCAACCGCTGGAAGCGTCTGGGCGGCTGGCCGCTGCCGATGGATGACAGCGAAGAATAAAAAAAAGCGACCTTATCTGGTCGCTTTTTTATTTCCGCAGAAAATTACTCTGCGTCCGGCTCTTCCGTTTTGTACTTCGCCGCCGTCTCTTTGATCAGCTGCTGCAGTTCGCCGCGCTGATACATTTCAATCAGGATATCGCAGCCGCCAACCAGCTCACCGTCTACCCACAGCTGTGGGAACGTCGGCCAGTTCGCGTACTTCGGCAGTTCAGCGCGGATGTCCGGGTTCTGCAGGATATCAACGTAAGCAAAACGCTCACCACAGGCAGACAGCGCCTGAACCGCTTGCGCGGAGAAGCCGCAGCTTGGCAGCTTTGGAGAACCTTTCATATACAGCAGAATCGGGTTTTCAGCGATCTGGCGCTGGATTTTTTCAATAGTGGTGCTCATGTCTTGCTTCCTTTAACTTCTGTTACGGCATTCGTCTGACATTGTAGCGGTTCAGACTGGCATCGGAAAATAACATTTTTGTCACGTTTATACATTTTACTCCGAGTCAGGAAAAGTTGCATTGCAAATGGTGTTTACCCCTGCGGCGGTCAGGGTTTTGCTTAGGGAATGGGCAAATGAGCGACAGAACGATGAATTTTTTTGCACTTGCTTACGAAACACGATTGTAGATTGAAAAATGCTATTAACTTTCTGGCTTTTTATAGATTAGAATCGACGGGCTTTGTAAATCACACGCGGGTATTATTGATGACCTGCATTTATCAGGGGACTGCCCAGTGGCGCGGATAAATAAAATCTCGATCACGCTCTGTGCTTTACTGTTTACTTCACTCACTTTCACGCCAGTGGCAAACGCCTCTCAGCAGGCGCGGCATTCTGCTGTACAAAAAAACCATCTGGTGAAAGCCACAGAACGTAAGAAAAAAACCACCGCTAAGAACGACAAGAAAAAAACACCGGCTCAGACGAAACAGACCGCTTCCAGCAAGACGAAAACCAAACCTTCCCGTACTGCCCACTCCGCCAAAAGTAAAGCTTCGCAAACCGCCGCTAACCTTGTTACTGAAAAATGCATCACGCGTAAAGGCCACAAGGCGAAATGCACGAAGGTCACGAAAATAGCGGAAGTGCATAAGGTGCGCGTACAGAAAGCGCAAAAAACCGCGATGAACAAACTGATGGGGCAGATTGGCAAACCCTATCACTGGGGTGGCAGCTCGCCGCGTACCGGCTTTGACTGCAGCGGCCTCGTCTATTACGCCTATAAAGATCTGGTCAAGTTCCGCATTCCTCGTACCGCTAATGAGATGTACCACCTGCGCGATGCCTCACCGGTTGACCGCGGTGAGCTGGAAAACGGCGATCTGGTGTTCTTCCGCACTCAGGGTCGCGGCACGGCTGACCACGTCGGCGTCTATGTCGGCAACGGAAAATTCATCCAGTCACCGCGTAGCGGCCAGGATATTCAGATCACCTCTCTCAGTGAAGACTACTGGGTACGCCATTACGTCGGCGCACGTCGCGTGATGACGCCGAAAACCATTCGCTAACCCCTACCCTGCCACACCCGTGGCAGGGTAAGTTCCTCTTTTGCATACCCTTTCAATTTGCTATCCTGTCCTTGTTGTCTGTGTGGTTATTGGCAACGCAAAATACAATAAGGAGAGAAGCAATGTCGTTCGAATTACCTGCACTACCGTATGCAAAAGACGCCCTGGCACCGCACATTTCTGCGGAAACCCTGGAATATCATTACGGCAAGCATCACCAGACGTACGTCACAAACCTGAACAATCTGATCAAGGGCACCGATTTTGAAGGCAAAACGCTGGAAGAGATCGTCCGCAGCTCAGAGGGTGGCGTATTCAACAACGCGGCTCAGGTGTGGAACCACACCTTCTACTGGCATTGCCTGGCGCCAAACGCCGGTGGCGAACCTGCCGGTGAACTGGCTACCGCTATCAACGCCGCCTTTGGCAGCTTCGCGGATTTCAAAGCGAAATTTACCGATGCAGCCATCAAGAACTTCGGTTCGGGCTGGACGTGGCTGGTTAAAGAGGCGGATGGCAAACTGGCTATCGTGTCCACCTCTAACGCAGGCACTCCGCTGACCACCAGCGCTAAGCCGCTGATGACCGTGGACGTATGGGAACACGCTTACTACATTGATTACCGCAACGCGCGCCCGAACTACCTGGAGCACTTCTGGGCACTGGTTAACTGGGACTTTGTCGCGAAGAACTTCGCCGCGTAAGAGACACGCAGAAGGGTTCGCCCTTCTGCGTTTTTGGTTTATTCCGCAGCGCAGGCTGCTTCAGGTTGTTTACGACCCGACATCATCACCAACAGCAGGCCGAGCGCGGCAATAACCGCCCCCATCACCGGCACAAAGCTGTACCCCAGTCCCCCTGAAATCACAG
>NZ_QPFW01000082.1:0-3752 GCF_008122455.1 Enterobacter sp. C6 | reverse complement strand
GGACGATCTGCCGGAAGGTTCGGTAATGACCACCGACGATATGGTGGATGCGTCGCTGGCGGGTCTGGATCAGGGTGAACCGATCACCATCCCGCCGATGCATGATGCAGGCCTGTGGGAGCGCTACGAAGCGGCGCGCCTTGAGCTGTTTAGCAGCGCACGCACCGGCATCCCGGCACCGCGCTACGTAAAACAGTAGCCTAACGCTGAAGCTGGTCGCCGTACTCGCTCATCCAGGCGGCCAGCGGCGAGAGTGCGTCCTGCAGGGTTAACCCCAGCCCGGTGATCTGATACTCCACGCGCGGCGGGATCTCCGGGTAGACCGTCCGCGTCACCAGCCCGCGCTGTTCAAACAGGCGCAGCTGCTTCGTCAGCTCTTTCTGGGTGATGGGGGCAGCCGCCCGCAGCAGGTCGCCAAAGCGTACGGGCGTATTAAAGACAATCAGGCGATAGAGAATGGGGATCGCCCATTTGCCGGAAATCAGGTTCACAAACTGCGTCATCGGGCAGGTATACGCCTCAGATTTTTTTTCACAGCACTCCTCCAGCATTTCTGCCATAGCACACCTCTTGCCTATTTAGTATCCATTTGGTACCTGGTTTCCTTTCGATACTAACGTTTCTATAGTGCTTTCTCCAGAGACATTTCAGGAGAAGAACATGGGTCGTTTAACCGATAAGTATACGTTGATTACCGGCGGCACCAGCGGCATCGGTCTTGCCACCGCGCAGGCGTTTATCGCCGAAGGGGCGCGCGTCGCCGTGACCGGACGCAACCCGGACACCCTCGCCGAAGCAGTGCGCATTCTGGGCGATAAGGCCTGGGTGATCCCAACCGATGCGGGCGATATCGCGTCGCAGAAAGCGCTGGCGGAAACCCTCGCCGCCCGCTGGCCGCGCCTCGACGCGGTGTTTCTCAACGCCGGCGACGTAACGCACGCGCCGCTGGAAGCCTGGCAGGAGGATGCGTGGGATCGCCTGATGGGCATCAACCTGAAGGGACCGTTCTTTTTAATTCAGGCGCTGCTGCCGCTGCTGAATAACCCGTCGTCGGTGATCCTCTGCGGCTCCGTGAGCGCGCGCATCGGCCTGCCCACCAGCAGCGTGTATGCCGCGAGCAAGGCCGCCCTGCTGTCGCTGGCGCGTACGCTGTCGGCGGAGCTGCTGCCGCGCGGGATCCGCGTTAACGGCCTGAGCCCCGGTCCGGTGGAAACCCCGGCCTTTACCAAAACGGGCTTAAGCGAAGAGGCGCTTAACGCAATGATGGCGGACATCATCAAGCTGGTGCCGCTCGGCAGAATGGGCTCGACGACGGAGCTGGCAAAAGCCGCGCTCTATCTGGCGTCCGACGAGTCGAGCTACACGGTAGGAACGGAGCTGCTGGTGGACGGCGGCATGGGGAGTTTGTAACTCAAAAGGCGCTGATGCCGGTGACGATGCCGACATACAGCGCCGCCCATACGCAGGCGGAAATCAGGCTGACGGCGTAGACCTTTGCTGCATTCAGCCTGAGCATCCCCGCCGCCAGCGGGACGATGTAACGCAACACCGCCAGAAATCGCGACGTAAAGAGCACGATGACACCGTTCTTTTGCAGCTGATGCTGTACCCGCAAGAACTTGTCGGCATGCTTTGAGGTAAAACGCGTGACCAGCCGGGTGTGCCCCATCAGCTGGCCGATATGGTAGTTCAGCACCGAGCCCGCCGTTGCCCCCAACACCACGGCCAGCCACGCCAGCGCAGGATGCATGCTCGCCTGGCTGACGGTCATGCCCGCCAGCAGCATCACCGAGGCGGGCGGCAGCACGGAGGAGATCAGCACCGTCGACTTGCTCAGCGCCATCATAAATAACAGCGCGAACAGATGTGCCGGATACAGCGCAAAATGATTCAGCAGATTATCAAACCACGCCATTTGCTTCTCCTCCGTTGATTATATAATCCTCCATTAGAAATGAATGACCTTAAATAAACCATCAACGCTTTATTAAATAAGATTCTCCTAAACCGTTCTTAAACATTATTTAATTTCCCGAGCGGCAATATCAAATAAGCGTATTATTTCCCTCGTTTTACAACGATCTCGTTATGGCGAGGCTCCTGTACAAATACACGTTATCGCTCTGGTAGGTTCGAGAGAATCGACACAGGGTAAAACAGGCACTGTCGAATCAAGGCTTTGTCAGTATAACTTCCCTCACGGGATACGGTGTACAGTGCTGAACCCAGGACGTGGGGATCTCCTCTTCGACATGCCCTGTCTTGCTCGCCCCTGAGAGATTTTATTATTCAAAGGGAATTCACTATGTCTTACGCTATTCACAACCAAAACCTGGCATTCAATGACAGCGCGATCGCGCAATATATGAATACCGATTTTATTGTCCTCGATATTTCATTATGCGTGGCGCTGGCGCGCGAGCAATTCTTCGAAAAATTAAAAGACGACGATATTCCGTCTCATATTTTTATTGAAGACAATGGCCGCCTGGCGGGCATGATTGCCGTGCGTAAATTGCTGCAGACCGCCGATACGGTACAGCCGGTGAAATCGCTGATGATTTCGCAGTTTTTGCAGGTCAAACCGGAGGATGAACGTGCCGACGTTGCCGGGCTGCTGGCGCACGGCGGCGCGGACGTGGTGCCCGTGGTCACCCACGGCAAGCTCGTCGGCTGTCTGACCGAGCGCGAAATCGCCCATCTGCTGGAAGATGACGTCACCGAGGATGCTCAGCTTCAGGGGGCGACGCTACCGCTGGAGAAGCCCTATCTGGATACCAGCCCGTATAGCCTGTGGAAAAAACGCTCCGTCTGGCTGCTGCTGCTGTTTGTCGCGGAGGCCTACACCAGCTCGGTGATCCAGCATTTTGAAGAGGCGCTGGAGTCCGCCATCGCGCTGGCGTTTTTTATTCCGCTGCTGATCGGCACGGGCGGCAACAGCGGGACGCAGATCACCTCCACCCTGGTGCGCGCCATGGCGCTGGGGGAAGTCCGTCTGCGCGACGTTGGCCGCGTGCTGCGTAAAGAGATGACCACCTCGCTGATGATTGCCGCCACGCTCGGTATTGCCGGGTGCATTCGCGCCTGGATGATGGGGATTGGGCTGGAAATCACGCTTATCGTCAGCCTGACGCTGGTGTGCATTACGCTCTGGAGTGCGATTGTCTCGTCCGTCATTCCGATGGTGCTCAAGCGCTGCGGCATTGACCCGGCGGTCGTCTCCGCGCCGTTTATCGCGACGCTGATCGACGGCACCGGGCTGATTATCTACTTTAAGATCGCGCAATATACGCTGGGGCTGGAGTAACGCTGTTTCCTGCCGGGTGGCGCTACCGCTTACCCGGCCTACAAATTAACGCGCACCACCGTCAGCCAGCGTTCTCACCGCCCGCCCAAATGCCTCAATCGCCAGGGCGACATCCTCAGCCATCACCGATTCGGCCGGATGGTGGCTGACCCCGCCCCTGCAGCGCACAAACAGCATCCCCACCGGCCAGCGTTCCGCCAGGGCGATGGTGTCATGGCCGGCGCCGCTGGGCAGGGATAACGAGCGCCCCTGCACCGTTTCAACGGCCTGCCCCAGCAGATCCTGCAAACGCGCATCGCACGGCGTGGCGGCGATACGGTAAAACTCCTCGGCGCTGAAGCTCAACCCGCGACGCGCGGCAATCGCCTGCGCTTGCGCCAGCAGTTCAGCGAGCAGCGCGTCAAGCGGGGCATCCTGCGGGCCGCGAATATCCAGCGAGAGCGCA
>NZ_QPFW01000081.1:0-3746 GCF_008122455.1 Enterobacter sp. C6 | reverse complement strand
CGGGATGGCCAGCGCTTACCATGCTCCCTTAGCCGGAAGCCTGTTCATCGCTGAGATTCTGTTTGGCACCCTGATGCTGGCCTCGCTCGGGCCCGTGGTTATCGCGGCGGTGGTGGCGCTTCTCACCACGCAGCTTCTGGCGCCGGGTACCGGCACGCTCTACGCGGTCCATCTGAGCGGTATCCTCACCGCTACCGATTATGCCCTGCTGGTCACGATGGGGCTGGTGGCGGGTCTCTGCGGGCCGCTGCTGATGTGGCTGATGGCGTTCAGCCACGGTCTTTTCTTGCGCCTCAAGCTTTCGCCACCGTGGCAATTAGCGCTGGGCGGTGCGATCGTCGGGCTGCTGTCTCTTCTGACGCCGAAGGTATGGGGGAACGGCTATAGCGTGGTGCAGGCTTTTCTGCTCGCGCCGCCGCTGCTGTCGGTGATTGCCGGGGTGTTTATCTGCAAACTGCTGGCGGTACTGGCGAGCAGCGGGTCGGGCGCGCCGGGCGGGGTGTTTACGCCCACGCTGTTTGTCGGTATGGCAACGGGGATGCTGTTCGCGCAGCTGTTCGCGCTGTGGCTGCCGGGTTCTGAAACGGCGATTCTGCTGGGGCTGGCAGGAATGGCAACCCTACTTGCCGCAACCACGCACGCGCCCATTATGTCGGCGCTGATGGTCTGTGAAATGACCGGGCAGTATTTTTTACTGCCCGGCCTGCTGGTCGCCTGCGTGGTGGCGTCCGTGCTGTCGCGGACGTTACGCCACGACTCTGTCTACGGTCAACACGCCACCGAGGGCAGAGAGATCGACGTACTGCGCTAGCTCGCGCTGCTCGGCGCGAGGCAGATAAGGCAACTCGCCCACCAGCGGTCCGGGCAGTTTGGTGCTCAGCACGTCGATGATCTCCGCGTAGTGCGCCAGGCCCGGGTTGATGCGGTTTGCTACCCAGCCAACCAGCGGCAGGCCGTCATTGGCAATCGCCTGCGCCGTCAGCAGCGCGTGGTTGATGCACCCTTCCTGGATACCCACCACCATCACCACCGGAAGCTGCTCCTGCACAACCCATTCAGACAGCGGGCGCAAATCATTCATCAGGCTGCGCCAGCCGCCCGTCCCTTCAACAACCACGTGGTCAACCTTCTCACTCAGGTTCGCCAGGCCGTCGGACAACAGGGGATAATTAATCAGGCCGCTGTGCGCTACGCTGCTCTCCTCTTCGCTTAACGCAATGGGATTGACCGCGTGATAGGGCAACTCCAGTGACGAGACGCTTTGCAGCACCAGGGCGTCTTTATTGCGCAATCCCTCTGGCGTCTCTTTACTCCCTTTTGCGACCGGTTTGTACCCTGCCACGCGTTTACCGCTTGCTGCCAGCGCCTGCAGCAATGCGCGGGATACGACGGTCTTGCCGACAGAGGTATCTGTACCAGTAACAAAGAAACGCTTAAGCATGACTCACTCCACCTCTTGGGTATGCTTCGAAAATATAAACCAGGTAAATAATTCAGTGGAGGAAGTCTACGGGATGCATGCGCTACCCGGCTTGAGATAGCGCAATTTTTCTTACATCTGCGGAAAAGAGTTAACCCTGTAACAGGCGGATCAACAGCGAGCCGTTATACATGGCATCTTTGACCAGCGCCGCGCCAGCCATCGTACCCTGGTTGGAAAACTGGGTGCTTTCTACCGCAATGTTCCGGCTGTAGGCGGGAAGCGACTGCTGCTGAATACAGGCCGTAATCGCCGGGAAGAGGATCTCCGCCGCCTGGCTGAGCGGTGAGCCAATGAGGATTTTTTGCGGGTTGAAGAGGTTCACCATTATCGCCAGAATGCGGCCAACGTTATTCCCCACCCCGGTAATGATGTCCTTCGCCAGCAGATCCCCCTGGCGCGCGGCGGCGCAGAGTGAATCCACCGTAAGGGGTTGTCCGTGCAGCGAGGAGCTCATGGACTGGCTGAGCCTGACCTGCGCCAGCTCCAGCACGCTTTCCACGCTGGCAATGGTCTCCAGACAGCCGTGGTTGCCGCAGTAGCAGCGCTTACCGTACGGGTCGACCTGGGTGTGGCCAATTTCCACCAGGCTGCTGCTTCCGGCGTGGAGAAGACGTCCGTCGGTAATCACCCCCGCCCCGACGTTATGGTCGATGACCACCTGAATCACATCCCGCGCGCCGCGGGAAGCGCCAAACAGCGCCTCCGCCATCGTCCAGGCGCTGATGTCATGCTGAATATAGACCGGTACGCCGGTATGGTTTTTCAGCACTTCGCCCAGCGGCATCTCTTTGACATCGTCGTAAAACGGCATGCGGTGAACAATACCATTTTCGGTATCAATAATGCCCGGCATGGTGATGGCAATCGCCGTTAAGCGTTCAAGCCGCTGCTGATGGCGAATAAAGAAGCGATCGATGTGCGAGACAATCGCGTCGAGGAGCGGTTCCTCCGCGTTGAGCGGCAGTTCAAGGCGGTCTTCCACCACCAGCTTGCTGCTCAGGTCGCGCAGCGCAAGGAAGATTTCCCCCCGGCTGATGCGCAGTGACAGGTAGTGCCATGCTTCCGTCTCAACCACCAGCCCGACTGCCGGACGACCACGGCTGCCCGGCTCCTGAATTTCCGTCTCCTGAACCAGGTGCGCTTCCAGCATCTCGCGGACAATCTTGGTGATACTGGCAGGTGCCAGTTGTGCCAGGCGCGAAAGATCGATACGCGAAACCGGACCAAGCTGATCAATCAGGCGATACACCGCGCCAGCGTTGGTCTGCTTAATCTGATCAATATGCCCTGGCTGACTATCAGCAACCACCTCGTACTCCCTTATTTTCGAGCTTCGAAATAAACTGTTTGCTATGGTGAAGCACTTGCATGGCTGCCGTCAAATATTTACTTAGCCATGTGATTTACCGCACATTTTTGCCCCCTTTTCCCTGAAAATGCCGCCCGGCAGAGGCGCTTATTAACTGCTGTTTGAAGCGCTGTGCGGCGTGGCTCTGCTCGCGGTGTTTTGACCAGACCAGCCACATTTCGGAAACGGCATCCTCTTCGGCAATGGTCACCCAGCGCATTTCGCGCAACTGGACCCGTTTAAAGGAGGCCGGAAGAATAGACACGCCCAGCCCGGCGGCGACCAGACCGATAATGGTCATCGCTTCCCCGACTTCCTGGGTGATGACCGGGGCAAGATCGTAGCGGCGCATCAGCCCCAGGATATCGTCATACAGACCCGTTCCGACCTGCGGGTCAAAAAAGACAAACGGCTCTTTTGCCAGCTCTGCCAGCGAAACCGCCGGACGCGACGCCAGCGGGTGATCGTGTGGGATCATGGCCATCAGCGGCTCGCGCAGGATCACCTCCCACGCCAGCGTGTCCGGCAGCTGGGTGTTACGCATCAGTCCCAGATCCAGGGAACCTTCATTCAGCGGCGCAATCTGCTCGCGGGTGTTGATCTCGCGCGTCTGAATATGAACATCCGGGAAATGGCGGCGGAATGACGACAGCGTTTCCGAGACGGCGCTGATAAACGGTGCCGACGAGGTAAACCCGATGCGCAACTCTCCGGCTTCCCCGAGATACAGCCGTTCTGCCCGGGCGGCGGCGTCCTCAACCATGCTCAGAATTTGTCGGCTGTCGATGAGAAATTGCTTGCCCGCCGCCGTCAGGCTCACGCTGCGGTTGGTGCGGGCCAGCAGGCGCGCGCCGACCTGCTGCTCCAGGATCTGAATCTGCTGGCTTAACGGGGGTTGAGAGATATTCAGCCGTG
>NZ_QPFW01000080.1:0-3743 GCF_008122455.1 Enterobacter sp. C6 | reverse complement strand
GTTCCGGCAGCGTGTTGCGCAGCGTAATACACACCAGCGCATCTATTTCCGGTAGGTGCTGCAGGTCGCTCACGGTGATAAACCCGCGCCGATCGCACCGGCTGACGTCGTCGTCGAGTTCCGCATCCCACCACAGCCCTACCCGCTGATGGCTCACCAGCATCTGGTTGACGATTTTCACCGTCGTTCGGAAATCGCGCATTCGGGCATTCAGATGGAAGGCAAGGGTATCCAGCGCGGCCATCTCGTTGACGTCCGTGGCGGTGGTAATCACCGGGTCCGCCCCCAGCATTTCCGCCAGATAGCGGGTCAGCGCATTCGCCCCGCCAGCATGGCCGGAAAGCAGGCTAATCACGTGCTGCCCACGCTCGTCGATCACCACCACCGCCGGGTCGCTCAGCTTGTCGTGGATGAGGGGTGCCAAAACGCGCACCGCAATGCCGGTGGCGCCGATAAAAATCAGCGCCGGGTAGCGCGTGAACGCCTCGCGCACCGCCGGGGCAAAGCCGCCATCGAAGGAGATAAAGCCCTCTTCCCGCAGGCCCTCGCTGGTAAAGCAGGTGACCGGCAGCATTGCCGCCAGACGCTTCGCCAGCCGCACGCCGCCCGGCGTCAGGCAAAACAGCGCGATGGGCTCAGGCTTTACGGTATTCATGGCTAAAATCCGCGGCATAGAGTTTTGAGTAGTGATACTCCTCGCCCAGGAACTTCCCGACCAGAATGAGCGCCGTTTTGCGGATCCCCGCCTCGCGTACTTTGTCGGCGATATCCGCCAGCGTGCCGCGGACGGTGTGGCTTTCCGGCCAGGTCGCTTTATAAATGACGGCAACGGGCGTGGTGGCCGGATAACCGCCTTCAATCAGGCGTTCCGCCACCCGGTGAATACGCTGGACAGAGAGATAAATCGCCATGGAGGTTTGATGGCTGGCAAATGACTCCAGCTGTTCACGCGCCGGCACCGGCGTGCGGCCTTCGAGGCGGGTAATAATCAGGCTCTGCGAGACTTCAGGGACGGTGTATTCCACCCCAAGCTCCGCCGCGGCGCCGAGGAAAGCGCTGACGCCGGGCACCACCTGCCAGGCAATGCCCCGTTTGGTCAGCTCTTCGCCCTGCTCACGAACGGAGCCGTAGAGCGAGACATCGCCGGTCTGTAAACGTACCACCGTTTTTCCGGCCTTCACGCCCGCCGCCATCAGCTCGATTATCTGTTCTAAATGGAGTTCCGCGCTGTCGTGGCATTCGGCTCCCTGCGGGCAATACGCCAGCAGCTCGGTATTGATAAGCGAACCGGCATAGATAACCACCTGCGCCTGCTGCAGCAGCCGGTAGCCCTTGAGCGTGATAAGCTCACGGTCACCGGGACCGGCACCGACAAACCACACGCAACGGGAATCAAACGTCTCAGACATGGTGTTCTTCCTTCTGACAGGCGATAACAAAAACGGGATTATTCGGTTTGAAATAGTGACCGCTGCCGAGCGGGGTCAGCGCGGAGACCTGCATTTGCAGGCAATCAATGTTCTGGACGCCGATCTGCTGCAGATGGGCCAGTGCGGTAGTGAGGTTTTCCTGCAGGATAAACGTCATCACCAGACGTCCGCCGGGATATAGCTGGCGCAGGGACCAGTCGATAAGCGAGGTCAGATGGCCGCCGCTGCCGCCCATAAAGACCGCATCGGCCTTATCCGCCACGGGTAAGGGCGCAACGCCCGGCAAAATCGCGATATTGCGACAGGCAAAATGCTGGCGATTTTCCGCAAGCAGCTGCAGAGCTGCAGGGTTACGCTCTATGGCCGTCACGTGCAGCGAGGGAAACAGCAGCGCCGCCTCTATCGACACGCTCCCGGTTCCCGCACCGACGTCAATCAGGTGGCTGGCGCGTTGCAGCTCGAGCTTCGTGAGGGCCAGCGCGCGTACCGCCTCTTTGGTCATCGGCACCGTTTCGCCGCGCAGAAACAGTTCATCTTTCATCGAGGATCACCACCGCATTCATCTCATAGTCGGCACTGACCTCACTGACGGGCAGCCAGTGGATCCGTTCATTTTCCATCGCCAGGTTTTCACCAATCACCATCCAGCGATGGCCCTTCCCGCGCGCCACCAGCTGCGCGGCAATCTCTTTCGGCCCATACTGGCTATCGGTGACCATCGCCACTTTGCGATGCCGTGCCAGCTCGTCAACATTCACGCTGCGGCCATGGCTGCTGGTGAGCCACATCTCATTCATATCAATGCCCGCCTGCGCGCACAGGTACTGCACCGCGCTGATACCGGGAATAATGCGCACGCGCGCCATACCGAAATGCGCCACCATCCGCGATCCGATGCCGTAAAAGAGCGGATCGCCGGAGGCCACAATCACCACCTTTTTCTCCTGACGCGCCTCAACCCAGGCCAGCAGCGCCGGAATGTTGGCCCCCAGGACAAACGTCTCGCCGCAAAACGCCGGGAACTGCAGCAGATGGCGTTTTCCGCCGACCAGCGCATCGGCGCGATCGATCGCTTCACGCGCGGCGGGCGTCATCAGGCGCAATCCCGCAGGCCCCATTCCCACGACCGTTAACATTGCAGCGCCCGGGCAATCGCCTCGACCGGGCGGTTGCTGCCCAGCACCTGGTTATCAAAGGAAAACAGAATGGCGTCACAGGTCGGCGGATTTTTGGTAAAGCGCAGCATCTGCATTACGCGCAGGCAGATCCGTTCGGCGAGATGGCTGTAAAGCGCCTGAAAACCCCAGGTGTCGATATGTTCCATCGCCGCTTCGGTGGTATCGCATTCGCTGACGACGGTGAGTAATTCCAGCGGCGCACCGAGCAGCGCCAGATGCGCCACCAGCGTTTCCATGCGCGCATCGGCGATATGGCTGTGGGTGTGGAATATCCCGGCGGCAATTTTGATGAGCTTGCCGGGGTGGCCGACCAGCACTATCTGGCGAAACCCCAGCCGCACCGCCTCTTCGATCATGTAGCCGACAAAGTTGCTCATGGTGACCACGACATCTTGATCAATGCCCATCTGCTCGCGCACAAAGCGCTCGCCATGATTGCCCGGCACCAGCACGACCCGCTCCAACCCGGCCGCGCGTTTAATCTCCAGCTCCAGAGAAAGCGAGCGTTTCCAGCTCTCCTCTGACATCGGCGTGACAATGCCGGTGGTGCCGATGATCGAAATACCGCCCAGGATCCCGAGGCGTGAGTTGTAGGTTTTCTGCGCCCGCTCTTCGCCTTCAGGGGCGAAGATTTCCACGTTGGCCCCGCGCGTCGGGCCAATCGCCTCGCGCACGGCGGACTCAATGGTGTGACGCGGCGTGCGGTTGATCGCCGCGCTGCCGATGGGCAGGCCGATGCCTTTGCGCGTCACGGTCCCCACGCCCTCGCCGCCCGCCAGCGTAATCTCGCCGCTGTCGTTGAGCGTCACACGGGCGAAAATCAGCATGCCGTGGGTGGCGTCAACGTCATCACCGCCGTCTTTGCGGATGGCCGCAATCGCCTGCTGCCCTTCAATGTGCGGCGATTCCACGTTCAGACACAGCGTGACGCCGGAGGGTGTCACAATGGAGACCTGATGAATGAGGTGCTGGCGCAGCACCATCAGTGCGGCGACTTTCGCTGCCGCGGTCGCGCAGGAGCCGGTGGTGTAGCCTTTACGTAATGCCTTCCCGTTATGCCATACCGGGGCATCGAAGGTGGAATCGCTCATCGCGCCCCCTGCAGGTAATAGAGCATGGCGTTCACAATCGCCGC
>NZ_QPFW01000079.1:0-3640 GCF_008122455.1 Enterobacter sp. C6 | reverse complement strand
GCCACGCCTGCTGCGGCGGCTCCAGCACCGAGGAGTGGCGCGGCGGCCGTAGCCGCCAGCCCCACCGCCGCGCCGATCACCGCATAGGCGGCACCTTCCGCCACAATGCTGGTGATGTCAGCAAAAATGCTGGAGTGAATAATCTCGTCGCCCTTACGGGCCGCGTTGTTATCGCTCATGCCTTACACATTCCGGTTGTCGTTTAGCGTCAGGCTCTGCTTAAGCGCGCTCCAGCGCACCTCGTCCTCTTCGGTAAAGGCTCTGAGTGCCGAGAGGGTAAAAATCATCAATACCGGTTTGCCCGGCGTCTGCACGGCCAGCTGTTTTTGCCACAGGCGTTGCCCGTTACGGTCAAACGTGGTTTCAACTTCCAGCCCGTTAATGTTTCCGTCAGGCCCGGCTTTTACGTCCCGGAATTCGCTCTGGGCGATCTCACCCATCTGAGGACGCAACACATCCCACTGGCGGTGAAACTCTTGTTTGTAGTCGCTGCCATCGGGAATCACACCGCGGCTGACCACTACGGACAGCCCGCTTTCGTCATCGCGAATAATGTTCATACTGTTATCCTGCCAGGCAGCAGGAAAAAGGGAAAACGAGCCTTCCTGGAGGGTGTATTTCATAAGTGAACTCGGGATGCTTAATATTGAGAGAAACAAGAAGGCCAATCGATGCTGGCCTTTTGGCTGGCTATAGTTATTTAAGCCACTGGCCTGACTGTTCGACTAAAACATGGCTGCCTTTGCTGACAACCAATTTCACGGGTGCATACGTGACGGTATAAGCGATCTCGCCGTTCTTGTACGTTGAGCCGATTATTTTACCTGCGGTATCGTGTAACGTTTTTCCCTTTAAGGAGATCGTACTGTTATCGCTTTTGCGCACACCGAGATAAACCATCTGGTCACATTCACCCTCGAAACGCCCGCACTTGTTTATCAGAGAGATAGTGAACTTTTCGGTGTCCAGTTTTCTGGTTTCCGCGTTTTGAACCGAAGCGGCTTTACGTAACGTATAACGCAGCGGAGCAAAATCATTTCCTTTTTGAGGAGGAGTAACTAAACGCCATTCCATTTCACTCCCCTTTAGTTCCAGAACAGCCCGTCCGCCTGCGCCGCCAAACGATGAGTTGAACTCAACGTTCGCACGGTTTCCCGCGATCGTACCGCTAAGATTATGCTCATCATCTTCCGGGCAATCGATGCGATTTCCTCTCCGGGAGACATAGCAATAAGACCCGGTGATACGGTTGCCAGATTCAGCTAGCCGCAGGGTTAACGTCGAGTCGTTCTCGAATTCACCAGCCCACTCCCCGTCAAACGCGAGTCCTGATTGGCTGCTTTTTGCAAACTGCATCGTATTGAATCTGGCGGCCCATTGCTGAATATCGGCATTAATGGCCTGACTATTATCAGATGACTGGTAATGGATAACGTTTGATTCTGGAACCACCCAGGCCGCAAAGATTTTGCCGTCAGGATTGATGACCAGCGCGGATGCGTTCTCCAGATAAAGATCTTTTAGCCAGCCCTCAACAAACAATCCGCCACCTGGGGTGGTATGCGGTTCGCCGAAGACATCAAAGTTATCAATAAAGGTCTGGTAATGATCTCCCAACGTCTTCCTGAGATTGTCTGTCACTTCGCTGTCGTTAACGATGCGTCTGACCGTATCGAGGTTATTGTATTGCGATAACTCTAACGCAGATGACGTTTCAACTGCGCCTGTCAATAAAGCCGTGAACAATACGGCTGCAACATATTTTTTGGTCATAAATTATTCTTGAGAATCATTGTTGTAATTCATCGTTATTTTTATAACGTTGTCGCCTTTTATCTCAAAAGAGAGCAGTTTTTTATCCAATTCGTAGGTAATCCACTGCTCCCCGGCATCATTTTCGACCTGACCGGTACCGTATGCGCTGTTCAGTTCCTTTCTCGTTGAACCCACATGGACACCGCGCGGCGTTGCGAAGTCTTCGGCAGTCAGCGTAATTTGAGACACGATATAATCATCAACGCTTCTTTCCGCTTTATCCCACCAGAGGTTGGAAGTGAATATTTCTACTCCAGCGTTTTGATGCTGAAAGAATTTATATTGGACTCCATCAAAAGGAACCTCACCGGTAAAACTGCCTTCCACCGGCACGCCAATTTTACGGGCAATATCAGGCGTCCATCTGTCGCCCAGGGCGACAGGCTGGTCTTTGATCTGTACGGAAAAATCCTGTTTAGTCAAAATGGATGGCTTACCTTGAGCGAAAACCACATTGCTGCCAGGACAGCTAAACATCAGGACCGAACAAAGAAATATTGGCGTATGTTTTTTCACGTTAATCGTCATTTATTGAATGTGTATGGCCATTATCACCCTGAAGAAACCGTCAGGACATGAGTGCAGTATTTCTTAGTCGGCGCTAATGACGACTGAACCCAGACAGTGAGGATTTTTCACGGTGAAACTGAAGCTCACTTTTTGTCCATTCATATCTTTTCGGGCTGTATAGCTGGTCACTTCGTTCTCCGAACGGCCGCGCGGATAATCAGTTAACCTCAGCTGCGGATAGCGCTTTTTAACGGTATCAAGCGTTATGCATTGATCTGAGGAAGGTGAAAAATTCAGTAAAGGCGCCATGCCGTCGTTTTGTTTGCTTAAACGTAACCCAATTGCGGTTATGTTCGTTCCATCAGCGAGTTTGATATCGTCGGCATTGTAGAAATTGATATATTCATTTTGCCTGGTCATCTTAAACGATAACGGCGCGTTACTAAGGGTTGTAACGGATAACGTCTTAAGCGATGCACTCATCCCGGAAATAAACATCCAGAGATCCTTTTTCTGCGCATCTTCTCCAGCCATTCCCGTCGTTAGTAACGCGATAAGCACCGCACCTGCTTTACTCATCTTTGGCCGTAAATTTCGCCTGCACCGCCGCATCAATATCCCCTTTATGTCCCGATCCCGGCGCCGTGGTGCCCGGTTTTGTACCAGAGGTATTCAGATGCAGCTTACCGCCCGTGGTGATATACCCATCCCCTTCCACGAAGAAGTTAAACTCTTTGCCGATGAGGTTAATCTTGCCGTTAGCATTCAGCTCAATGGCACTCTCACCGGAGACCAGCCGCAGCTTCGTCCCGGAAGCAATGACGTACTGCTCCACCGCCGCATCCAGCTTGCCTTTCCCCGTCAGGATCTCGGTGCCACCTTTCACGGCCTGAGTCTGATTCGCTTCCACGCGATGCAGTTCATTTTTCTTCACGTAATGGCTGCGCTCGCCGCCGACGCTGTGCGTTTCATCATTTTTAACGCTGGTGTCCATGTTACGCTCGGCCTGGATCCACACCTGCTCTGCACCCGCTTTATCCTCAAACCGCAGGGCGTTGGCGTTGTCCACGGAACCGTCTTTCGTGCGGCTCATAAAGCCCATCTGCGTCGCCGCAGCCGGCAGCGCCCACGGCGGCATGCTCGCGTCGTTGTACACGCGCCCGGTGATAATCGGACGGTCCGGGTCGCCGTTGATAAAGTCCACCACCACCTCATCGCCGACGCGCGGGATTTGCACCCCGCCGTAGCCCTGGCCCGCCCACGCGCTCGACACGCGCACCCAGCAGGAGCTGGTGTCATCGCCCTTCGCCAGACG
>NZ_QPFW01000078.1:0-3453 GCF_008122455.1 Enterobacter sp. C6 | reverse complement strand
GCGGGCAAGCGCGGTGATGCTGCGGTACTGCTGGCTGCGCAGGCCGTGCGCGCGGTTGCGCTGGGCGTGGTGGTCACCGCGCTGGTGCAGGCGGTGCTGGGCGGTATCGGTCTGGCGATTTCCGGCGTACCGTACGCCACCGTATTTACCGTTGTCATGCTGATGACCTGTCTTGCGCAACTGGGGCCGCTGCTGGTGCTGGTTCCCTGCATTATCTGGCTGTACTGGACGGGTGACACCACGTGGGGAACGGTGCTGCTGGTCTGGAGCTGCGTGGTCGGCACCATGGATAACGTCATTCGTCCGATCCTCATCCGCATGGGTGCTGACCTGCCGCTGATCCTGATCCTCTCCGGGGTCATTGGCGGTCTGATTGCCTTTGGCATGATTGGCCTGTTTATCGGCCCGGTGCTGCTCGCCGTTACCTGGCGCCTGTTCTCCGCCTGGGTGCATGAAATTCCGCCTCCGGGAACAGACCCGGACGTGATTCTGAGCGAACTGGAAGAGCTGGAAGAGAAGAACACGCATTAAGTTTTTTGCCGGGTGGCGCTAACGCTTACCCGGCCTACATTCCCCCTCACAATACTTTAACACTGCTAAAGTATTTATTCGTTGCACACTGGTCAGACCCGCCGTTTCTGCATTAAACCCGCGATTAACCTCAAGAAATCTTTACACCTCTTTAACTATTGAGACGAATCTGATCGACGCTAAAGATCACAATGCCTACTATTAGCTCACGGTTATAAATCAACACCTTGATTTATAAGCATGGAAATCCCCTGAGTGAAACAACGAATTGCTGTGTGTAGTCTTTGCCCATCTCCCACGATGGGCTTTTTTTATCCTGACTACGCGCGCTTAACCTCACAGGTACTGAGCATCCGCCACTCAACAGGCAGCACACGTGTTTCCCCTGTCACATTAACCGTCACCGCCGCGCGGATATCCGCCGACGATGCGCCAACCTGCAGTTCAAACTCGCCCGGCTCAACGATGCGTTTCCCGTCCCGGCGGGTAAAGTTGAACATCTCAACCGGTAGCGTAAAGCTGAGCGTGGCGGTTTCGCCCGGCGAGAGCGTGACGCGCTGGAAGGCTTTCAGCTCCTGGAGCGGCCGAACCTGGGTGGCGACCTTATCCCTGACGTAAACCTGCACCACCTCGCTGCCGCTGCGTTCCCCGGTATTGGTGATATCCACGCTCAGCGTCACCTCGCCGTCAACAGGCGCGCTGCTTTCCGCTACGCGGGCAGCCCCCCAGCTAAACGTCGTCCAGCCGAGGCCGAAGCCAAACGGGTAACGCGAACCGAAGTGGAACGCAAACGGCGTGCCGCCGCTTTTGAGCTTGTGATTGTAGTAATACGGCATTGCCCCGGCGCTTTTCGGCACGCTCACCACCAGACGCCCCTGCGGCTCCGCCCGCCCCGTCAGCACGTCCGCAATCGCCCAGCCCCCTTCCTGCCCCGGCGCCCACGCCATCAGCAGCGCCGCGACGTTATCCTCCAGCCCCTGAAGGTTGTACGGACGGCCGCCGGTCATCACGACAATCACCGGTTTGCCCGTCGCCACCAGAGCATCCAGCAGCTGTTGCTGCACGCCCGGCAGATTCAGGGAGTCGGTGTCGGAACCTTCCCCCACTGTGCCGCTCTGGAACAGCCCGGCGAGATCGCCCACGCAGGCGACCACCACGTCACTCTCCTGCGCCGCGTTCACGGCCTCGGGGATCAATGCGGTGCTTTGCGAGACCGGCGACTGCTGCATCGGTTTGCTGCCGCTGTCGCCAGGGAAGACCGGCGCGCCCGCCATCCGTTTTTCGATGATGTGACACCCTTTGGCATAGCGGACGTTCGATGCCCCGAGATACTGCTCCAGCGCCGCGCGCGGGGTCGTGACCTGCAAGGTCTCTTCCACCATATCGCTGATGATCAGATGCACCGGGAAGCTGTAGCCGCTGAGCAGCGCCAGCGGATCGTCTGCCGTCGGCCCCACCACCGCCACGCGGGGTTTGCCGCCTAGCGGTAAAATGCCGTTGTTTTCCAGCAGCGTGACCGATTTTGTCGCCACCTCCCGCGCGGCCTGGCGGGTCAAATCATTTTGCAGATCGATACCGTTTTCATCCGCGTACGGCTTTTCAAACAGCCCCAGGCGGAATTTTTCCGTCAGTACGCGTGCCACGATCTCATCCACTTTGGTCATAGAAATCAGCCCGCGCTCAACGGCGTCCGCCAGATGGCGCGCGCAGTCGTCTTTCGGCAGCTCAACGTCCAGCCCGGCGTTGAACGCCAGCGCGGCGGATTCGGCCGCATCGTGGGAAATCCCGTGATGCTGGTGCAGCAGGCTGACGCCGCCGTAGTCCGCCACAATAATCCCGTCGAATCCCCACTGTTCGCGCAGGACGGTAGTCAGCAGGAAGCTGTCGCTGTGCCCCGGCTGATTGTCGATATCGTGATAGGCCGGCATGACCGACCCGGCGTTTGCCAGCTTGACCGCCATTTCAAACGGCAGCAGGAAGGTATCGTTCAGCTCGCTGAACCCAAGGTGCACCGGCGCGTGGTTGCGCGCCCCTTCGCTAAACGAGTGGCCAACGTAATGCTTCAGGGTCGCCAGCAGGTCGCGTTTATCGCCCTGTAAGCCCTTCACGTAGGCGGTCGCCATCACCCCCACCAGCCACGGATCCTCGCCGAAGGTCTCTTCGGTCCTCCCCCAGCGCACGTCGCGGGACACGTCCAGCACCGGGGCCAGCCCCTGCTGGCAGCCGACGGACCGTGCCTCTTTACCGATCTGCTCTGCCGCGCGCTGCACCAGTTCCGGATCCCAGGCAGAGCCGTAGTTCAGCGATGACGGGAACAGGGTGGCGTCTTTACATAGCAGCCCCACCAGACACTCTTCATGGAACAGCGCCGGGATGCCGAGGCGCGTCTCTTCCATCATCATGCGCTGCAGGCGGTTCGCGGCGCGCACGCCGGTTTTCGCATCAACGATGTGGGTGCCCAGCGGACGAGTGATCTGCCCGACGCCCAGCTTCAGCCGTTCGCTCAGCGCGGCCTGCTCGCTCACGCCGGCGAATTCATCGCTCAGATCGCTGCGCTCGCGGTGGTTGCCGTTTTCATCGAGGATCAGCCAGTACGCATGCATCTGGGCGAACTTCTCTTCCGGGGTCATACGCGCCAGTAAATCGGCGACGCGCTCGTGCACGGGACGTCCCGCGTCCTTATAGATAGCAGTCATATTTTACTCCTGTAGTGCGGAAGGGGTTGCCGGGCTGAGCTGCCCCGTGTCGGGTCTTACCTCACGTTTGCTGGCCAGCTCCCGGGCGATGGAATCCACCAGCCGGCTGTTGAGCTTGTAGATGGCAAGCAGCGCGACCATGCAGAGGAACAGCGCGCACGGGATAAGGGTGAACAGCGCGTTAATCGTAGAGAGGACGTGGGGTGCCTGAGTTGCCTGTCCCGGG
>NZ_QPFW01000077.1:0-3423 GCF_008122455.1 Enterobacter sp. C6 | reverse complement strand
GGCGTTTATCACCACCCTGTTCCTGCCGCAGACCTTCTGGGTGCGCGGCGTCAAGGCCATTGCCGAGGCGGCAATGGTCGGCGCGCTGGCTGACTGGTTTGCGGTCGTCGCGCTGTTCCGCCGGGTGCCGATTCCCTTTATCTCCCGCCATACGGCGATCATCCCGCGCAATAAAGACCGGATCGGCGACAATCTCGGCCAGTTTGTGCAGGAGAAATTTCTCGATACCCAGTCGCTGGTGGCGTTGATCCGCCGCTATGAGCCCGCGCAGATGATTGGTGCCTGGTTCAGCAAGCCCGACAACGCCCAGCGCGTCGGGCTGCATCTGATGCAGGTGATGAGCGGTTTTCTCGAGCTGACCGACGACGGGCGCATTCAACGCCTGCTCAAACGCGCGGTGCATAAGGCCATCGACAAGGTCGACTTCACTGAAACCAGCGCCGTGATGCTGGAGAGCATGACCAAAAACAACCGCCATCAGGTGCTGCTGGACGCCATCATCAATCGCCTGATTACCCTCATTCAGCGGGAAAGCACGCGGGACTTTATCGCCGACCAGATCGTCCACTGGCTCAAGACCGAGCATCCGCGCAAGGCGATGGTGCTGCCCACCGAGTGGCTGGGCGATCAAAGCGCGGAGATGGTGTCAAACGCGGTGAACACGCTGCTGGACGATATCAGCCATGACCGCACGCACCAGATCCGCCAGGCATTTGACCGCGCCACGCTGAAGCTTATTGACAACCTGAAAAACGATCCGGACATGGCGGCCAAAGCCGACAACATCAAGCACTATCTGAAAAACGATGAGGCGTTTAACCGCTATCTGGGTGAGATGTGGGCCGACCTGCGCCAGTGGCTGAAGGCGGACATGCAGAGTGAGGACTCGCGCGTGAAGCAGCGCATCGCCAACGCCGGGCTTTGGTTTGGTGAAACGCTGACGAACGATGCGAACCTGCAAGCCTCAATGAACGAGCATCTGGAGCAGGCCGCGCACCGCCTCGCGCCGGATTTTGCCGCGTTCCTGACACGCCATATCAGCGACACGGTGAAAAGCTGGGATGCCAAAGACATGTCCCGCCAGATTGAGCTGAACATTGGCAAGGATCTGCAGTTTATCCGCGTCAACGGCACCCTGGTGGGCGGGACGATTGGCCTGATTCTGTTTTTACTCTCGCAAATCCCGACGCTTATCCATTGAGCGTCCTGAGGATCAGCGCCTTCATGCTGGAAATAGCGGCATTGGCGGAGGCGCTTCCCTGATGCAGCGCTATTCCCAACTCTCCTGTATCTGGCAGCTGGCGGCTGTCGACCTGTAACGTCTCGGGCAGGCCAATACGCGTGCGGAGCGTGATACCCAGCCCCGCGCTGACGCCCGCCCACAGTCCGCTCAGGCTATAGCTGGTAAAAGCGATACGCCAGGGAATACCTGCGGCATCCAGCGATGCGATAGCCCGGCTTCGCAAGAGGCAGGGGGCGTCAAACATTACCAGCGGCAGCGGCTCACCTCGCTGCAGAAGTGCCTCAATGTCCTCGCTGGACCGGCAAATCCACTTTAGCGGCTCGCTTCGCACATAGTCGCCTTCTCGTCCTTCCTGCCAGACCAGCGCCAGATCGAGTTCGTTTGCCGCCACGCCCCGCAGCAGCGGCGGGTTGCGATCGACGCGCGCGATCATGCGAAGCTCAGGGTGTTGTCTGTGAAAATCGCCGATAACCTGCGGCATCACGGACTCCCCAAAGTCCTCCTGCATACCCAGACGCACCTCGCCCTGAAGCAACTCCCCCCTGATAGCCCGGAGCGCTTCATCATTTAATGCCAGCATGCGTCGGGCGTAGCTCAGCAGAATTTCACCCTCCCGGGTCAGAGCCAGCGTACGCCCCTGCTTCACGGTGAGCGCCACGCCGCACTGCTGCTCCAGCTTTTTTAGCTGGGCGCTGACCGCAGAGGTGGACCGACACAGCCTGTCCGCCGCCTCGGCAAAGCTGGTGGATTGAATACCCTCCACAAAGCTGCGCAGCGCGTCCAGGTCTAATGCTGAAAAGCGTTTATCCATATCATCCTCATTTTCAGGACATTTGGTCCTGAACATTGCAATTTTATTTATGGTGGCAGCCTGCGAGAGTGATTTCCAGACCACAGGAGGAATAAAAATGAGCACAACACTGAATCGCGACACGCTTGCGCAGGTCTCCCCTAAGCTGGCGGAACTCAGCCAGCAGGTGCTGTTTGGCGATATCTGGCAGCGTCCGCAGCTGGCCCCGCGGGATCGCAGCCTGATCACGCTTGCCGCCCTGGCCGCCCTGGGGCGTACCGCGCAGCTTCCCTGGCATATCGACTTTGCCCGAAAAAACGGCGTGACGGACGACGAGATTGCCGAAGCGTTTACTCATCTGGCGTTTTACGCAGGCTGGCCGGCAGCCGTCAGCGCCCTGACCTGCCTGGCAGAGGAGAAACAATAATGCCGTTTGTTCGCATCATGACGGGTGGCCGCTATAGCGAGATGCAGAAAAAACAGATTTCGGACATTCTGCACCAGGCGCTGACGGAAACCTTCGCCGTTCCCGCGCAGGACCGGTTTCATTTTTTTGAATGCTTCGCTGCCGGGGATCGATACGTTGATCGGCACTATCTCAGCCCGGGCAGAACGGAGGGGGCGATACTGTTCAATATCGTGGCCGGTAAGCCGAGGAGCGAAGAACAAAAAGCGGCGCTCTACCGCCAGTTGGCTGCGCAGCTGAATGAGAAGATGGGCATCAATGGTGGGGACGTGATGGTCGTTATCCAGTTTACTGCCGCTGAAGACTGGAGCTTCAGCGGCGGCATACGCTATCAGCCCTGAATGACGTAGCGCGTCGCCTCGAAGCGGTTCAGGATCAGGTGCACCAGAAAGACCATCGTCAGCGTCGCCACCAGCGAAAAGGTGACGGAGGTGATGCGGTACAGATCGCTGAACACCAGGTCAGTGTCCGGGTGCATGTTCTGCCCGAACATAATGCCGATGGTGGTGATGCTGGAGAACCCCACGCCTGCGCCCACCTTCTCCATCACGTGCAGGCGCGCGCCAAACGCCAGCCCGAGGCCGATCAGCGGCATCATCAATAGCATATGGCTGCTGTGATCGTAGAGGATCAGCTGCACCACCAGAATATAGAGGCAGCCCAGCACCACGCCGACCACGCGCCAGATGGAGCTCATCACCGAACCGCGATAGTGCATCGGGAACAGGATTAAAATCCCCGCCATCAGCGCCGAAAGCGAATCGCTTAAATCGCTGATCTGAAAAACGACGAATATCAGCGTCGCGACGGTGCCGGAGAGCAGCGACTCGTGGCGCACGCGGGCGTCGTCTTTCTCAATCAGCGGCGGCGGCTTGCGGGGCTCCACGTCCGGCAGAAGATAGTTCATCAGCGCGCTCAGGCACA
>NZ_QPFW01000076.1:0-3358 GCF_008122455.1 Enterobacter sp. C6 | reverse complement strand
GGTGGCGACGCTTGGGGAGTGATTGACTCCTCTGCGGTCTGGTGCCCTCACCCCGGCCCTCTCCCACAGGGAGAGGGAGAAAACCCTAAAAACGACAACAGCGCTATCGTCGGGCAGAAAAATTCATTTTACTGACGCTTTCTCAGATAGGCATTAACCATAATAGATATTTATATTTTTATTGACCATTATTTACTGAGTAGATAATGGTTAATATCAGGTCATTATCAATTACAAAACACCGTATATTATCGGCGTAATATTTCCTTATTGCTGCATTTCGTTAATAAGGATTATTTATGTCATGGAATAAGCATGAAGCTGTGTCATACGCCCGTAGCCACGCACTAACCCATACTGGACACTATTGCGCTCGCGCAATCGCCGCCGCCATTCGAGCCGGAGGGCTTAAAATCGAAGGGGCAAACGCTAAGGATTTCTGGCGTTCTCTTGAAAAAGCAGGGTTCACAAAAGTCTATGGCACCGCCATAGAGGGGGATATCGCGGTGATTGATGCCTTGCCCGGCCCGAATCAGTACGGGCATGTCTGTATTTACGATGGCGCTGGAACCTGGTATTCAGATTTTAAACAGAGAACACTGTACCCGGGGCC
The DNA here is from genome assembly GCF_008122455.1 of Enterobacter sp. C6. Classification (NCBI taxonomy): domain Bacteria; kingdom Pseudomonadati; phylum Pseudomonadota; class Gammaproteobacteria; order Enterobacterales; family Enterobacteriaceae; genus Enterobacter; species Enterobacter sp. C6. Next base: position 2,745 of record NZ_QPFW01000076.1, on the reverse strand, counting down.
AACCTATCGCCAACTCCAGCCAGCAATAACCTTATACAGGCATTATTAAAATGAATAAGCTCATCTTAATTGTGTTATTCAGTACAGCCGCATTGGGGGCCGAAGATTTTCAGATACCGATGCAGCGCGCTCTTGAATTCAATCGCTGGTACATTAAACAAGTGAACAACGATCGTTATCCCATACAACAGGGAAATGAAATCGATAAGTTCGTTACGGTCAGCACCATGAAAAAATTACGTCATGCAGCCGATCCCCGTTATGCCGACGCTGAATTTTACGAGGCTGATTTTTTTATGAAATCGCAGTATATCGGCGAGGACTGGGCTGAGAATGTGGCTATTGATTCGTATGATTCAGACCCGGTCTGTGTAAACGTGAATATCACCTTTGGCAAAAAGACCCAGCACACAGTCATTGATTGCATGGTTAAAGAAGATGGGGTCTGGAAAATCCAGTCTGTCGCCGCTCGGGATAATAATTGATGTCCCCCGCTAACAATAATGTAGCCGCCTTTGTTGCCGGGTGGCGCTGCGCTTACCCGGCCTACACAACCCGTAGGCCCGTGCAAGCGAAGCGCCGCCGGGCGAATCAGGCGACGATGCGGCTGACGCCCTTTCTCCCACAACCCGCTCTACTCAATTGATTTTTCACCCCGAAAAAGGTACGTTTTCGCCTTAATTCCAGCGTGGACATACCAGCATTATGCCGATTATTCAGTCTGTTGAACGTGCGTTGCAGATCCTCGACCTGTTCAACGAGCAGGCCACCGAGCTTAAGATCACCGACATCAGCAAACTGATGGGGCTGAGCAAGAGTACCCTCCACTCGCTGCTGAAAACCCTGCAGCTTCACGGCTATATCGATCAGAACCCGGAGAACGGCAAATATCGCCTCGGCATGAAGCTGGTCGAACGCGGCCATTTTGTCGTGGGCTCCATCGATATTCGTCAGAAGGCGAAAGGCTGGCTGACGGAGCTGTCCCAGCGGACCGGGCAGACCACCCATCTGGGGATCCTGGACGGGCGTGAAGGGGTTTATATCGAGAAGATTGAAGGCAAGCTGGCGGCCATCGCCTATTCGCGCATCGGCCGCCGACTGCCGGTTCACGCCACCGCCATCGGCAAGGTGTTGATTGCCTGGCTGGGCGAGGCCGAGCTGAACGCCCTGCTGGAGGGCTACCAGTACACGACCTTTACGCCTTCCACCCTCGCCTCTCGTGAAGCCTTAATAAGCGCCCTGGCGCAGACCCGCGAGCAGGGTTACGCCCTGGATAGCGAAGAGAACGAGCAGGGCGTGCGCTGCGTGGCGGTGCCGGTGTGGAACCACGAATCCCGCGTCATCGCCGCCCTGAGCCTGTCGACGCTGACCTCCCGCGTGGACGACACCGAGCTGGCCCACTTCCGCGCGCAGCTTCAGCAGGCCGGGCTCGCGCTGTCACGCGCGCTGGGCTACCCGGCCTGAGCCGTTAAACCGGCTCGTAGGTTAAGTAGTCAAAGTCTGCGTGGCAGCCGTCGCCGCTGATGTCCTCGCAGTGCAGCCCCACAAACGCGCCGGTAAAGAAGCCGCGCCCGCCGATGTAGTCGTCCGACAGCTTCCACGCCTCATACGTTACCGGCACGGTGTGCCACGTCTCGCCGTCGAACGAGTAGCTGTAGCGGTAAGCCAGCGTATCCACGTCCACCCGTAGCCAGACGCTCTCCGCACTCTCCGGCACCGGAATCGGCTGCTCGTGCAGCGGCCACGACGGCACGTTGTGGTCGAGCTGAATAACCTTAATCGTTCTGCCCTGCCCCTCCTCGTAGTCCACAAAGCAGTAGCTCCAGTTTTTACTGTTGTAGTAGCAGGTCAGCCCCGCGCTCTGCTGGAAGTGGACCGGCGAGAACTGCATCCGCGTCTCCGCCCGGAAGACAAAGTGCTGCCAGCGGCGCGCCACGGTCGACTGGGTAAAGGTCGAGTTGAGCGAGTCGTTGCCGTAGAGCCGTAAGTAGCCCGGGCGCGCGGTGAGCGAGCCGAGGGTGTCGTCGAACGGAATGCGAAGGGTCTGCAGTTCCGGGTCAAGCGAACTGGCGTCAAAATCGTCCCGCCAGCCGTTCTGAGCGGTAGCGGGCTGTTCCACCACTTGCGGGCCTTTCACGGTCAGTTGCGCGTGCTTGCCGCCTTCCACGTACGGCCAGCCGTCGCGCCATTCAATGCGGGCGATGCCGGTCTCGCGGCCCAGCGGGCAGTAGCCGCGCCCGCCGGAGGCCAGCAGCGGCACGCCGGGCAGGCGCAGCGGGCGGCTGGTGAGGTAGGCCATGTACCACTCCCCCGTGTGGGTCTGCAGCAGCGAGCCGTGGCCGCTCTTCTGCAGCGGGTTCTCCGGCAGGTGCCAGCTGGTCATCATCGTCACGTCCGGGTGCAGCTCGTACGGCCCGTCGATATTTTTGGAACGCAGCACCACGACGGCGTGCTCGTAGCTGGTGCCGCCTTCGGCCACCATCAGGTAGTACCATCCCGCGTGGCGATAGAGGTGCGCGCCCTCGGTGTAGCAGAGCGGCGTGCCGGTAAACAGGGTTTTGCGCTCGGGCGAGAGCGTCCCGGTCTGCGGATCAAACTCCTGCATCACGATGGTGTTGTGCGGGTTGCTGTGGTGGCGCGGCCCCCACGGGCGGTAGAGGTAATATTTGCGGCCATCGTCGTCGTGGAACAGGGACGGGTCAAACCCGCCGTTGCCCATCGGGATCGGCTCGCTCCACGGCCCCT
>NZ_QPFW01000075.1:0-3320 GCF_008122455.1 Enterobacter sp. C6 | reverse complement strand
CCGAAGATGACGTCCATGCCTCCGTCGGCAAGGCGGTGAAAACCCGCTGGGCGTGGCTGGCCATTAACCTGTGTACCGCCTTTATCGCCTCCCGGGTGATTGACGGTTTTGAACACACCATTTCGCAGCTGGTGGCGCTGGCCTCGCTGATGCCGATTGTGGCCGGAATAGGCGGCAACACCGGAAACCAGACCATCACCATGATCGTCCGCGCGCTGGCGCTGGAAAATATTCAGCCCGGTAACTTCGCCTTTCTGATCTTCAGAGAGATGGGCGTGGCGCTGATCAACGGCCTGGTGTGGGGCGGTATTATGGGCGGCATTACCTGGTGGCTGTATGACGATATGGCGCTGGGTGGGGTGATGATGCTGGCGATGGTGCTAAATCTGCTGGTGGCATCGATGATGGGGGTCATTATCCCGCTGACGATGACCAAACTGGGGCGCGACCCCGCGGTGGGGTCGAGCGTGATGATCACCGCCATCACCGATACCGGCGGTTTCTTTATTTTTCTTGGGCTGGCGACGATTTTTCTTCTTTAAGCCGACGCTTAATGCGGGCGGGAAGCAGCACCATGACGATAATCCCGCCCAGCACGCCAATCGCCAGATTGCCGGTTGATACCGTGGCGGCAACGGTCACCAGCATGACGACCGTTTCTGCAATCGGGGCCGTTTTCACCGTGGCGGGCTGAAGGCTGTGCCAGCTGAAGGTTTTGACGGCGACGATCGCCATAATGCCCGCCAGCACCGCCATCGGGATGTTGGCCATCACGTCGCTGAGTGCCGTGACCAGGATCAGCAGCACAATGCCCGCTGCAAGGGTTGAAATGCGGCTTCGGCCTTTTCCCATCTCCACGTTAACGATGGTTTGCCCAATCATCGCGCAGCCCGCAATACCACCGTAAAATCCGGCCAGAATATTACCCACGCCCAGCCCGATGCTCTCACGGCGCTTGCTCGACGGCGTTGCGGTCAGCTCATCCACCAGCTTTGCCGTCAGCAGGGATTCCAGCAGGCCGACAAAGGCGATGCTCAACGCGCACGGCCAGATAATGCTCAGCGTCTGTGCATTGAGGGGGACCAGTAGTTCGGTAAGACCCGGTAAACCGCCGCTCATGGAGCCTTCATCGCCCACGGTCGGCAGGATTTGACCGGTTGAAACGGTGAACACGGTAAGCACAACAATCGCAATCAGCGGGGAAGGGATGCTTTTGAGATAGCGCGGCACCCACAGCACGATCAGCAGCGTCAGCACGAACAGGCCCACAATCAGCGGGCTTCGGCTCCAGAAATGGGGAACCTGCGCAAAGAAAATCAATATCCCGAGGGCGTTAACAAACCCGATCATGACCGACTGGGGAATAAAGCGCATCAGCCTTGCCATGCCCAGCACGCCAAACAGAATCTGAATCACGCCTGCCATCAGCACGGCGGGAAGAATGTACTGTACGCCGTGCTGATGCACCATGGGCCCAATAACCAGCGCTACGGAACCGGCCGCTGCCGTGACCATCGCCGGGCGACCGCCCAGCACGGACAGGGCAAGACACAGCACCACGGAGGCGATCAGGCTGACCTTCGGGTCAACGCCCGCCACCACCGAAAATGAGATAACCTCGGGGATCAGCGCCAGGGCGGTAATCACGCCCGCCAGCGTTTCACGCGTCAGCTGCTTAGGGGAACGCAGTACGTTGGCTACGCGGTCTTTGGGGGATACAGCAGAATGGGGTAAGGACATAACAGTTCGCTGGTTAGGGCAGGCTTCCGTGCGCGCGATCACAAAACGCAACATACTAGCCAGTAAAACCGCGCTTTACCAGACGCATCGATAATTCCTCACAAACAATCCATCATTAAATTTCACAATTACAATAATTTCGTAACCTTTAAACAATATTTAAAAGTTGTTACCGTGCCCCCGCAGCTTTTTTCACCTGCAATTTCCACGCATCAAGCACTTTTACACTAAGGCATAAATTATGAAAAAAATGACTGCCATGCTCTTTTCTCTGGCCGTGGGGCTTAACACCGTCTCTATGGCGGCGAAAGCTGACGCACCAAAAGAGCAGGAAACGGACGTCCTTTTAATTGGTGGCGGTATCATGAGCGCCACGCTGGGAACCTATCTGCAAGAACTGCAGCCGGACTGGTCAATGACCATGGTCGAGCGCCTTGACGGCGTGGCGCAGGAGAGTTCGAACGGCTGGAACAACGCCGGTACCGGACATTCGGCACTCATGGAACTGAACTATACGCCGCAGAAAAAGGACGGTTCCATTAGTATCGAGAAGGCGGTAGAGATCAACGAAGCATTCCAGGTTTCTCGCCAGTTCTGGTCTCATCAGGTCAACAGCGGCGTGATGCACGACCCGCACTCCTTCATCAACACCGTACCGCACATGAGCTTTGTGTGGGGTGAGCAGAACGTCAACTTCCTGCGCGCGCGCTACGCCGCTCTGCAGCAGAGCACGCTGTTCCGCGGGATGAAATATTCTGAAGACCACGCGCAGATTAAAGAGTGGGCTCCGCTGGTCATGGAAGGTCGTGACCCGAATCAGAAAGTGGCGGCGACCCGTACCGAAATTGGTACCGACGTTAACTACGGTGAAATTACCCGTCAGCTGGTGACGTCTCTGAAGAAAAAAGAGAACTTCAACCTGCAGCTCAGCACTGAAGTGCGTGGTTTCAAGCGCAACGCGGATAACAGCTGGAGCGTGACCGTTGCCGATCTGAAAAACAACGAAGCCGAACACGTCATCAGGGCGAAGTTTGTCTTTATCGGTGCGGGCGGCGCGGCGCTGAAGCTGCTGCAGGAGTCCGGTATTCCGGAAGCTGACGACTACGCGGGCTTCCCGGTGGGCGGTCAGTTCCTGGTGTCCGATAACCCGGAAGTGGTGAACCGTCATCTGGCAAAAGTGTACGGTCAGGCCTCTGTTGGCGCACCGCCGATGTCTGTTCCGCACATCGACACCCGTATGCTTGACGGCAAACGCGTGGTGCTGTTTGGGCCGTTCGCGACCTTCTCCACGAAGTTCCTGAAAAATGGTTCCCTGTGGGACCTGCTCAGCGCAACCACCACCTCTAACGTCAAGCCGATGATGGACGTGGGTCTGGATAACTTCGACCTGGTGAAATACCTGATTAGCCAGGTGATGCTCTCTGACGACGATCGTTTCGAGGCGCTGAAAGAGTACTATCCGCAGGCGAAGAAAGAAGACTGGCGTCTGTGGCAGGCGGGTCAGCGCGTACAGATCATCAAGCGCGATCCGAAAGAGGGTGGCGTGCTGCGTCTGGGCACCGAAGTGGTGAGCGATAAGG
>NZ_QPFW01000074.1:0-3289 GCF_008122455.1 Enterobacter sp. C6 | reverse complement strand
CGCACGTCTCCAGCCAGCCCTGCGGCCAGGAGCCCGTAATACCCCGGCTGCCTAACAGGGTGATCCCAAAACGGGTTCCCTCTTCGTCGCCAAAGCCGACAATTTCTATGGCCTGCGCCAGATGCAGACCCTGCTGGTACAGGCTGTCCACCACTTCGATGGCGGTAAGCACCCCGAGCATGCCGTCGTAGCGCCCGGCGTTGCGCACGGTATCCAGATGCGAGCCGAGCAGCACCGCCTGCGCCCCTTTCTGCGCGCCCTCATAGCGACCGCAGATATTGCCCACGCTGTCCTGCCAGACGGTCATGCCCGCCTGGCGCATCCACTCCCCGACCAGCTGGTTGGACTGCAGATGCTGCGTGGAGAGATACACCCGTGTCAGCGCATCCGGGGTTTCGCTGATGGCGGCCAGCGCGTCGGCGCGCGCCATCACCCGTTCTGCCGCCGGGCTCATTGCGGCGTCTCGCGGCGATAGTGGTCCCACGCGGCCTGCATGGCGGCCCCCTGCGTGGTGGTAAATTTGAGGTAGTTCAGCACCGACTCCAGCGCGCTCAGGGTGGTCATCACGCAGTCCTTGCGCGCGTTATAACCCATGGTGCCAATGCGCCACACTTTGCCGTGCAGCGGGCCAAACGAGGTGCCGATTTCAATCCCGAAATCCTCCAGCATCAGCTTACGCACCTGGTCGCCGTTGATCCCCTGCGGAATGACCACGCCCAGCACGTTGTTCATCTTGTGCTTCAGGTCGCCGAAGGTCTCCAGCCCCATCGCCTGAATGCCCTTCAGCAGCGCATCGCCGTGCAGCCTGTGGCGCGCGATGCCGTTATCCAGCCCTTCCTGCAGGATCAGCCGCGCGCATTCGCGGGCGCCAAACAGCGCGGTGGTGGCTTCGGTGTGGTGGTTCAGCCGCTCCGGCCCCCAGTAGTCCATCACCATGCCGAGATCGAAGTAGTTGGAGTAGATCATCTCCTCATCGCCGTCGCGGTGGGCGTCGGTGCGAATGCCCTCTTCCACGCACTTGCGGCGGCGGATCGCCTCTTCCATCCGCGCGCTCAGCGTGATCGGCGACGTGCCCGACGGGCCGCCGAGGCATTTCTGCATCCCGGCCGAGACGGCGTCCAGCCCCCAGGCGTCGGTCTCCAGCGCGTTACCGCCGAGCGACGCGGTGGCGTCGGTATAAAACAGCACGTCGTAGCGGCGGCAGATGGCGCCCAGCTCCGCGAGCGGCTGCAACATGGTGGTGGAGGTGTCGCCCTGCACGGTCAGCAGCAGGCGCGGACGAATACGCTTAACCGCATCCTCGACCTGGTCCGGGGTAAACACCTCGCCCCACGGCACCTCGATGGTATGCACCTCCGCGCGGCAGCGGCGGGCAATTTCGCACAGCAGATGACCAAAGCGGCCAAAGACCGGCACCAGCACCTTATCTCCCGGGCGAATGGCGGAGACCAGAATGGCCTCAATTCCCGCGCGGGAGGTGCCGTCCACCAGCATCGTCCAGCGGTTTTCGGTGCGGAACACCCCGCGGTAGAGCGCCATCACCTCGTTCATGTAGTGGGTCATGGCCGGATCGTACTGGCCGATCAGCTGGCTCGACATGGCGCGCAGCACGCGCGGGTCGGCGTTGATCGGGCCCGGCCCCATCAGCAGGCGCTGGGGCGGATTGATTTGCGGAAATTGTGCGATATCCATTGTTCAGTCCTTATCAGTTGAGGCCGCGCACGGAGGAGATGAACTGCTTCAGTTCCGTGGTCTGCGGGTTGGCGAACAGCGTTTTGCTGTCGCCCTGCTCCCAGACTTTCCCCTGGTGCATAAACACCACGCGGTCGCCCACTTCGCGGGCAAAATTCATTTCATGGGTAACAAGTATCAGCGTCATCCCCTCGGCCGCCAGCTGCTCCAGCACCTTAAGCACTTCGCCCACCAGCTCCGGGTCAAGCGCGGAGGTGATCTCGTCACAGAGTAAAACTTTCGGCGACATGGCCAGCGCGCGGGCAATCGCCACGCGCTGCTGCTGGCCGCCGGAGAGGCTCGACGGGTAGTAATCCAGACGATCGCCGAGGCCAACCTTCTCCAGCATCTGCTGCGCCAGCGCCCGGCATTCGGCGGCGCTTTTCTTCAGCACCCGACGCGGGGCGAGCATCACGTTCTCCAGCGCCGTCATGTGCGGGAACAGGTTGAAGCTCTGGAACACCATCCCGACCGAGCGGCTGATTTCACGCGCCTGAGAATCCCGGTCGGTAATGGTCATGCCGCCCAGCTTGATGCTGCCGTCCTGATAGCCTTCCAGTCCGTTGATGCAGCGCAGCAGCGTGCTTTTGCCCGATCCGCTGCGCCCGATGATGGAAATCACCTGGCCCATGTCGATATCCAGATCGACGCCCTTGAGCACGTGGTTATCGCCGTAGTACTTCTGCACCTGATTAATGGTGATGAGAGGCATTGAATTTCGTCTCCAGATAGCGGCTGTAGCGCGACAGCGGATAACACAGAATAAAGTAGCCGAGCGCCACCAGCGCAAAGACCTTAAACGGCTGATAGGTCACATTGGTCAGCATGGTCCCGGCCTTGGTCAGCTCGATAAAGCCGATAATCGACGCCAGCGCGGTGCCTTTGATCACCTGCACGGCAAAGCCGACCGTCGGCGCAATGCCGATGCGCAGCGCCTGCGGGGCGACCACGCGAAACAGGGTCTGGCCAAAGGTCAGCCCCAGACAGCGCGACGCTTCCCACTGCCCTTTTGGCAGGGCGCGAATGCTGCCGTTCCAGATATCGAGCAGAAACGCGCTGGTGTAGAACGTCAGCGCCAGCGAGGCGGCGGTCCACGGCGAAACGTCGATGCCGAACAGCGCCACGCCGAAGAAGGCCAGGAACAGCTGCATCAGCAGCGGCGTGCCCTGAAACAGCTCAATATAGCCGCGGATGATGCGCTTCACCGTGCGCCCGCCCGTCAGGCGCAGCAGCAGGAGCGGCAGCGTCACCGCCGCCCCGCCGACGAGCGCCACCAGCGACAGCAGCACCGTCCAGCGCCCGGCCAGCAGCAGGTTGCGAATAATGTCCCAGTCGGTAAAGGTGGTCATCATGCCTGCACCCCCAGCCATTTGCGTCCCGCCGCCATCATCAGCTGGCGCAGGGTAATCGACAGCGCTAAGTAAATGCCGGTTGTCACCAGATAAACCTCAAAGCTTAAAAACGTTCTGGACTGGATCAGGTTGGCGGCGAAGGTCAGCTCTTCATAGGAGACCTGCGACACCACCGACGAGCCGAGCATCACGATGATGCACTGGCT
>NZ_QPFW01000073.1:0-3231 GCF_008122455.1 Enterobacter sp. C6 | reverse complement strand
GATTGCCAGCAATCTGCCGGATACCCTGAGCCTCGCCCTGCCCGCCTTTTTACTCGCGGTACTGCTGGCGTTTGCGCTGGCCTTTGCGTCGCGCCTGCCGGGTCTGCGCTGGCTAAGTAATACCCTCCAGTCTCTGCCGGTCCTGTTTATCTCCTTACCGACGTTCTGGCTGGGGATTGCCCTCATCCAGCTCTTTTCTTTCCAGCTGCGGCTGATCCCGGTGATTAACCCGACGCCGCTGCAGGGGCTGATCCTGCCGATCGTGACCGTCGCGATCCCGATCTCCGCCCCGCTGGCACAAATCCTGATGCGCAGCCTCGACCAGGTGGCGACGCAGCCGTTTGTCGCCGTGGCCAGGGCTAAAGGGCTGAGTGAAACCGCTGTCCTGTGGCGTCACGTTACCGGCAACGCCCTGCTGCCGGTCCTGAATATTGCCGGATTGCTGCTGGGCGAGCTGATTGCCGGGGCGCTGATCACGGAAACCGTTTTTGGCCGCAGCGGGCTCGGACAGCTGACCCAGCAGGCGGTAAATAATCAGGATATCGCCGTGCTTCAGGCGGTCGTGATGATTTCCGCCCTCGGTTTTGTCCTGATCAATCTGCTGGTGGATCTGCTGATGCCTCTGCTGGATCCCCGCCTGCAAACCGTTACCGGAGGTGCATCATGAGTCTGGTCGATTACGCTGCCGCCGCGCGAAAACGCGTTCCGGCGTGGCAGGGAGTGGAATGGCAGCCCGGACTGTGGCTGGCATGGGCGGTGATTATTATCGCTCTTTTTGCCGCCGTGGCGCCCGGCCTGTTAACTCACTACAGCCCGATTGAGGGCATCGCCGGCGCACAGCGCCTGGCGCCTCAGGCGGGCCACTGGCTCGGCACCGATCAGCTTGGCCGCGATGTTTATACCCGTATTGTCTACGGTGCGTCCCACTCCCTGAGCGCGGCGCTCGCTGCCGTCACGATGGGGCTGGTGGTGGGCACCGGTCTGGGGGTCATCGCCGGGGCGTTCGCCGGACGCGTCGAGTCTTTCCTGATGCGTTTTGTCGACGTGCTATTGTCCATTCCGTCTCTGCTGCTCTCGTTGACGGTCATTATTCTGCTCGGGTTTGGCACCGTTAATGCCGCCATTGCCGTGGGCGTTGCCTCCATTGCCAGCTTCGCCCGCCTCGCGCGCGGTGAAGTGGTGCGCATCCGCCACACGGATTATGTCGAGGCGGCGTTTGGCAGCGGTGGGACGTTCCTGGCGGTGCTGTGGCGACATATCCTGCCCAATGCCTTAACCGCCGTCCTCGCCTTTGCCACGCTGCAGTTTGGTCAGGCCATCCTGGCGCTCTCCACGCTGAGTTTTCTCGGTTACGGCACCCCGCCGCCCGTGCCGGAATGGGGCTTATTGATTGCCGAAGGCCGTAACTATCTCTCTACCGCCTGGTGGTTAACCACCTTCCCCGGCGTCGTCGTCATCGCCGTGGTGCTGGCCACCAATCGTATCAGCCAACAGTTCAGCGGAGGTCGCTAATGACCGTTCTCTCAGTGGAAAATTTGACGATCAGCTACCGCACCGCACGCCAGTGGAGAGAGGTGGTGCATAACGTCAGCTTCACGCTCGGGCGAGGGGAAATGCTGGCGTTTGTCGGTGAATCCGGATCCGGCAAAACGACCACGGCACAGGCAATCATTGGCCTGCTGGCGGATAACGCCCGGCGCGATGCGGGAAAAATAGTGCTCAACGGCGAGGAGATTAGCCGGTGGTCCGCTAAACGTCTAGATACCCTTCGCGGGGCGCGAATTAGCCTGGTTCCGCAGGATCCGGGTAATTCGCTCAATCCGGTGAAGACCATCGGCGCGCAGGTCGGAGAGATTATTCAGCTACACCAGAAAGTGACCCGCGCCGAGCGCGACGAGCAGGTGCTCACCCTGCTGACAAAGGTCGGCCTGAGCCACCCCGAACAGCGCATGACGCAGTATCCCCATCAGCTCTCCGGCGGGATGAAACAGCGCGTGTTGATTGCCATCGCCATTGCCCTGCGCCCGGACGTAATCGTTGCCGATGAGCCCACCAGCGCGCTGGACGTGACGGTGCAAAAACGCATTCTCGATCTGCTGGATATCCTGCGGCGGGAATCGGGCACTGCCGTTCTGTTTGTCACCCACGATCTGGCCCTGGCCGCCCAGCGCGCGGACAGGCTGCTGGTTTTTCGCGATGGCGAAATTCAGGAGCAAGGCAGCACCGTCGATATTGTCCGTACGCCGCAGCACGCCTACACCCGTCAGCTGCTGAGCGATCTCCAGGGCCAGCGCCTGACCATTGCCCCGGTATCAGGTCTTCCGCTCGCGTCACCGGCCATTCGCGCTCGCGCCATCAGCAAACAATTTTCGCTGGGCAAAGGTCATCAGCTTCAGGCGCTGGATCGGGTGACGTTTGACGTCAGGCGCGGCAGTACGCATGCGCTGGTCGGTGAATCCGGCTCCGGGAAGACCACCCTCGCCCGTATTTTGCTGGGTTTTGAACAGGCCGACAGCGGACAGGTCATTATTGATGATATTGATGCCACCACGCTCAGCCGCGAGGCCCGTCGTCAGCTGCGCCAGAAGATCCAGTTTGTCTACCAGAACCCGTTTGCCTCTCTCGACCCGCGTCAGACGCTGTTTGACATCATCGAAGAGCCCCTGAAGAACTTTTCTCGCCTCGGTAAGGCTGAGCGAAAGGTTCGGGTGGAGACCGTGGCCCAGCGGGTTGCCCTGCCCGTCGAACTCCTGGGCCGCACCGCCCGGGAACTTTCAGGCGGACAGCGTCAGCGCGTGGCCATCGCCCGGGCGCTGATCCTGGAGCCGACCATCCTGGTGCTGGACGAAGCCACCTCGGCGCTGGACGTCACCGTGCAGGCGCAGATTCTGGCTCTGCTTCAGCAGCTGCAGCAGCAGCTGGGATTAACCTACCTGTTCATCACGCACGATCTGTCTACCGTCCGCCGGATCGCCCACAGCGTCACGGTGCTGCGCAGCGGTCAGGTAGTCGAACACGGCGACGTCGGAACCTTATTTGCATCGCCGCAGAACGATTATACCCGCGAGCTGATTGACGCCATTCCCCATTTTTCACCCGCTACGGAGGAGTTCGCATGACGCGAAAACGCCTGGGATTTTTCACCCGCCTGCTTGACGACGCCACGCCGAAGGAGCGCTATCGTCTGGCAACTGAACAGATCCGCCACGCCGAACGCCACGGTTTTGACAG
>NZ_QPFW01000072.1:0-3189 GCF_008122455.1 Enterobacter sp. C6 | reverse complement strand
TCCATGCCCCGCTGATCCAGTCTGTGGACGGGCTTAAGCTGGCAGTGGTCTCTTCTCGTGATGAAGAGAAGGTGAAACGCGATCTGCCGGACGTAGAGGTGGTGGCAACACCGGAAGAGGCTATTCAGCATCCTGATGTTGACCTGGTGGTGATTGCCTCCCCCAACGCCACGCACGCCCCGCTGGCGACGCTGGCCCTGAACGCAGGTAAACACGTGGTCGTGGATAAGCCTTTCACCCTCGACATGCAGGAAGCCCGCGACCTGATTGCGCTGGCGGAGGAAAAGCAGCTACTGCTTTCTGTCTTCCACAATCGCCGCTGGGACAGTGATTTCTTCGGCATTAAGCAGGTCATTGAGCAAGGCACGCTCGGCAAGGTTAAGCACCTGGAGTCGCATATCGACCGCTTCCGCCCGGAAGTGCGCGTGCGCTGGCGCGAGCAGAATGTCCCCGGGAGCGGCCTGTGGTTTGACCTGGGGCCTCATCTTATCGACCAGACGCTACAGCTCTTTGGTCTGCCGCAGTCGGTTCAGGGGAATATCGCGACGCTGCGCGACGGCGCAGAAATCAACGACTGGGCGCACGTGGTCTTAAACTATCCGGAGCATAAGGTGATTCTGCACGCCAGCATGCTGGTGGCAGGCGGTACGGCGCGCTTTGCCGTCCACGGGGACAAGGGCAGCGTGGTGAAGGCCAGAATCGATCAGCAGGAAGCACAGCTGCTCTCCGGGGTTATCCCTGGGAGTGAAGCCTGGGGCGAAGACAGCGACAGTATGGTGTTCTTTGGCGCTGACGGCGCATCGCAGACGATCCCTACCCCGAAAGGCGATCAGCGCCAGTATTACATCAATGTGCGTGACGCGCTGCTTGGGAAAATCACCAATCCGGTCCACCCGGTTGAGGCACTGGCAGTCATGGCCGTGCTGGAAGCAGCGGTGAAGTCCTCGGAGACAGGGTCAACCCAGGCGCTGGCATTAACAGCTGAAGAGCGTGCTTTGCTGGGTTAAAAAACAAGCCGGGTGACGCGTAGCGATCCCGGCCTACGATTCAGGAATTGCAACGTAGGCCGGGTAAGGCGTAGCCGCCACCCGGCAAGCGTTAATGACTACGAACGCTTTTTCGGCATCATGCGCAGAAGAGTATTATCTTTCCAGAAATAGTGATGCATCAGCGCCGCCGCCGCGTGCAGGCCAATCACAAAATAGCCCAGGTTTGCCAGCGTCTCGTGCCACGCCTTCAGCGTATCCACTAGGTCAAAATTGGACTCCGCCGCATGCGGCATCGCCAGGCCAAAGGCAAACCAGTCGCTGCCCCGGTTATACATCATCACAATGCCAATCAGCGGCAGCGCAATAAACAGCAGATACACCACCAGGTGCCCCAGATGGGACATCCCCGTCACCATCGCTTTTGGCTTCGGTTGAATCGGCGGCGCGCGGAACTTCAGGCGAACCAGCAGACGCGTCACCATCAGCACCAGAATACCGATCCCGCATGAGACGTGGATCATATTGATCGCCGGACGCGCGGTGCGCGGGAAGAAACCTCTGAACTCCATCGCGCAGTAGGCGACGATAATTAACAGAAACACCAGCCAGTGGATGCCGATTTGCAGGCTTGTATATTTAGTGCGCATGTGATTTCCCGATTAAAAACAGTTACCGCGCCAACATAATCCCCTTTCCTTAAAAATTCATTAACTTTTCTGTATGGTTTTTCAAATACTTCCCCCCGCATGAAGCATCTTCAATTGCCGCCCTGCCCGTGATGGTCTAAGCCTGGATGAGTTCAAACTGTCGCATCGACACGTTTACAGGAGAACACCATGAGTAAAATTGGCATTAACGGCTTTGGACGCATTGGGCGCCTTGTTCTGCGTCGCCTTCTTGAAACCCAGGACAGTAATACCGTCGTCGCCATCAACGACCTCACCTCCCCGAAAGTGCTGGCCTACCTGCTCAGGCATGATTCCAACTACGGTGGCTTCCCGTGGAGCGTGGATTTCACCGAGGATGCGCTGATTGTTGACGGTAAAACCATTGCGGTGTACGCCGAAAAAGAGGCGAAGCACATTCCGTGGAAAACCGCCGGTGTGGATATCGTCGTGGAGTGCACCGGCTTTTATACCTCTGAAGAGAAATCACGGGCGCACCTGGACGCCGGCGCGAAGAAAGTGCTGATCTCCGCGCCTGCGGGTGACATGAAAACCATCGTCTACAGCGTGAACGACGACACCATTGACGCCGGTGATACCATCATCTCCGTCGCCTCCTGCACCACCAACTGCCTTGCCCCGCTGGCGAAAGCCCTGAACGATGCGTTTGAAATAAAAGTGGGCACCATGACCACCATTCACGCCTATACCGGCACGCAGGCGCTGGTGGATGGCCCGCGCGGGAAAGATCTTCGCGCCTCGCGGGCGGCGGCAGAGAATATCATTCCCCACACCACCGGTGCCGCCAAAGCCATTGGTCTGGTGATCCCTGCGCTCAGCGGCAAACTAAAAGGCCACGCGCAGCGCGTGCCGGTAAAAACGGGTTCGGTAACCGAGCTGGTGGCCATTCTGGGCAAGAAAGTGACCGTTGAGGAGATCAACGCCGCGCTGAAAAAGGCGACGCAGGGCAATAAATCGTTCGGGTATACCGATGAAGAGATTGTGTCGTCCGATGTGATTGGCTCACATTATGGTTCGGTGTTTGACGCCACGCAGACGGAGGTGTCAGAAGCGGGAGAGCTGCAGCTGGTGAAAGCCGTCGCGTGGTATGACAACGAATATGGTTTTGTGACGCAGCTGGTGCGGACGCTGGATAAGTTTGCGGCGCTGTGATTTTTCCCCTCACCCTAACCCTCTCCCCAATGGGGCGAGGGATTTGTTCCGTGCTCAGCTGATTTTTCGCGCCACCTTCAGGACCGGATCCTGCTGCAGCTGTCTCCATGCGGCCGTGACGGCCTCGGGGAATTCAACGTGAGCAATATAATCCCGCCCGGCCGGGCCATAGCCGTTGGCGTCATCATACAGGCGCGGCAGTTCCCCCATAACCAGTGATAGATAACGGTCAACGGGCCACAGGCCGGTGTTGCTCTCACTGAATTCCACGCCCTCTTTACCGTTTTGCAGCGTCGGCGTAAACCCGGGATGGCTGACCCACTGCGGCGAAACGGGCTCATCCCGACAAACGCGGGCAAACG
>NZ_QPFW01000071.1:0-2997 GCF_008122455.1 Enterobacter sp. C6 | reverse complement strand
GGGGATTCGAACCCCCGATACGTTGCCGTATACACACTTTCCAGGCGTGCTCCTTCAGCCACTCGGACACCTCACCATATTGTTTTGCTGCCTGACCGCTTGGGGGGCAACGGGGCGCTACTATAGGGAGTTGCGCTAAAACGGTCAAGCAGATTTTCTGTATTAGTGTGCGTTCGGTTAAGCCTTAATCAGCTCTTGTCGCAGCACGGGTTATTAACGCTGAGAATCGAGCACTTCGCTGTTTTTAACCACTTCCTGTGCTTTGCCGTAGCTTTCGATCAGCAGCTGGTAAGCCGGGAAGATGTGGGTGTACACCTCAGCCCACTCCGCCGCGTCCTCACGGTTCCAGGTTCGCTGGATCTCAGAGGCCACCGCCGCCGTATCCATCGGAACCACACCGGCCTGCACCACGCGCGCCAGGGTGATCTCCTGCGCCATCTTGCTGTAGGTGCCGGAGGCATCAATCACCGCAAATACTTTATACCCGTCCGCCACCGCGCTAATTGACGGGAAGGCCATGCAGACGCTGGTGATAGTGCCCGCAATAATCAACGTTTTGCGCCCGGTGGCTTTTACCGCAGCCACGAACTCCGGGTTATCCCAGGCGTTGATTTCACCTTTACGGGCAACATATTGCGCATGCGGTGCGTTGGCGTGGATCTCCGGGATAAGCGGTCCGTTCGGTCCCTGTGGAACTGACGCGGTGGTGATCACCGGGATCTTCGCCAGGGTCGCGATCTTCGCTAACGCTGCCGCACGAGCGCGCAACTCTGGCATTGGCATATCTCCGACGGTCTGGAACAGACCGCTCTGGTGATCGATAAGCAACATCACCGCATCGTTCACATCAATAACCGGACGGGAGCCATTAAAATTAGCAGGTGTAGACATCTTCTTCTCCTTTATTACGTTCAGATCTGGCCGAAGCGGCCGGAGTTGAAATCACGAATGGCTTCGTTGATTTCGCTTTTACTGTTCATCACAAACGGGCCATAGCCCACGATGGGTTCATTCAGCGGCTCGCCGGCCATCAGCAGCACTTTTGCATCGCTGCTTGCCTCAAGGTGCAGTTTGTCGCCTTCCTGACTCAGTACGACCAGCTGGGCTTCACCTGCCTGAGTGGTACCGTTCACCGTGATGTTGCCCTCAAGCACCACCAGCGCGGTGCTCCAGCCTTCGGGCTGATTGAGCGCCAGATGACTTCCCTGGTTCAGCGCGATGTCCCAGACGTTGAGCGGTGAGAAGGTGTGCGCCGGGCCGGTAACCGTGTCGTAGCGACCGGCAATGACCCGCAGCGTTCCACCGTTGTCAGGCAGCGTCACCACCGGGATGTCGGCTTTCGTGATGCTCTGGTAGCCCGGTGCGGCCATCTTGTCTTTCGCAGGGAGGTTGACCCAAAGCTGCATCATTTTCAGTTCGCCGCCTTTCTGCGAGAACGCGCTTGAGTGGAACTCCTCGTGCAAAATACCTGCGCCTGCGGTCATCCACTGCACGTCGCCGGGGCCAATCACACCGCCTTTACCCGTGGAGTCGCGATGCTCCACTTCACCTGAATAAACGATGGTGACCGTTTCAAAACCCCGGTGAGGATGCTGGCCTACGCCGCGTTTCGCACCATCTGCCGGGAAGGTGTACGGGCCTGCGTAGTCCAGCAGCAGGAACGGACTCAGCGGCTCGCCGTGGGTTTGATAAGAGAACATTGAACGGACCGGGAAACCATCGCCAACCCAGTGCTGACGAGGAGCGGTATAAACGCCTGTTACGTTTTTCATGATTAACTCCTGATGTTCTGTTGATGTAATTAGCTTATATTCAGGGTTAATATCCCGGTAGATAGTGAAAATGGCATTCACTGTTCCGAAAATAGAACAATGAGGGCTTATGCAGGATCTCAATGACTTCGTCTGGTTTGTGAAGGTGGTGGACTACGGGGGGTTTGCGGCGGCGGGAAGGGCGCTTGACCAACCCAAGTCCAAACTGAGCCGCAGGATCGCGCAGCTCGAGGAGCGGCTTGGCGTACGGTTGATACAGCGCACGACGCGGCAGTTTACGGTGACGGAAGTGGGGCACACTTTCTATCAACACTGTAAGGCAATGCTGATAGAAGCAGAAGCGGCAGAGGAGGCCGTTGCTGCGCTGCAGGCTGAGCCGCGCGGCATCGTCAGGATCACCTGTCCCGTCACGTTACTGCACGTCCACGTGGGACCGATGCTGGCGCGGTTTATGGCGCGCTACCCCGGGATTAATCTCCAGCTTGAGGCCACCAATCGTCGGGTCGATCCTGTTGGCGAAGGTATTGATGTGGCTATCCGCGTGCGTCCTCGTCCGTTTGATGACAGCGATCTGGTCTTAAGGGTACTGGCTGACAGGGGGCATTGCCTGGTGGCAAGTCCGCAGTTGATTGAACGTATGGGTAAACCGCGAATGCCTTCCGAGCTCAATGAATGGCCTGGATTAAGTATGGGGGCCGGTAAACAGGTGCATAAATGGGAGCTCAGTGGTCCAGAAGGGGCGAAAGCGGAGATCCACTACGCACCGCGCTTTATTACCACCGACATGCTGGCACTGCGGGAAGCCGCGATGGCGGGCGTGGGCGTTGTACAGTTGCCGATATTGATGGTGAAGGATCAGCTTGCGTCAGGGGAACTGGTACGGGTGCTGGACGCGTGGGAACCCCGACGGGAAGTGATTCACGCCGTTTATCCTTCGCGGCGCGGCATGCTGCCGTCGGTCAGGAAGCTGGTGGATTTTCTGACTGAAGAGTATGCGAAGATGGTGGAGGAGTAGCTTTTTGTAGGTCGGGTAAGCGCAGCGCCACCCGACATAAAGAGCGCAGGGAGTTTCAAGGTTCGAATCCCCCCTTTCGGAGAATTAAAGGAAAAAAGCCCGTACTTTCGTACGAGCTCTCATCTCGAATATGGCGGTGAGGGGGGGATTCGAACCCCCGATACGTTGCCGTATACACACTTTCCAGGCGTGCTCCTTCAGCCACTCGGA
>NZ_QPFW01000070.1:0-2965 GCF_008122455.1 Enterobacter sp. C6 | reverse complement strand
TGGCGAAGCAGGCGGTGCAGATTGAAAAACACTACGGCCGTCCGATGGATATCGAATGGGCGAAAGACGGGAACACCGGCAAGCTGTTTATCGTGCAGGCGCGTCCGGAAACCGTCCGCTCACGCGGTCAGGTAATGGAGCGTTATACGCTGCACGCGCAGGGCAAAATCGTGGCGGAAGGCCGTGCCATCGGTCACCGCATCGGTGCCGGTCCGGTCAAAGTGATCCACGACATCAGCGAGATGAACCGTATTGAGCCCGGCGACGTGCTGGTGACCGACATGACCGACCCTGACTGGGAACCGATCATGAAGAAAGCGGCGGCTATCGTCACCAACCGCGGCGGCCGTACCTGTCACGCGGCGATCATTGCCCGCGAACTGGGTATTCCTGCGGTTGTCGGCTGCGGTGATGCTACCGAGCGCATGAAGGACGGACAGAACGTGACCGTCTCCTGTGCCGAAGGCGATACCGGCTACGTGTATGCCGATATCCTCGACTTCAGCGTGAAGAGCTCCAGCGTGGATACCATGCCGGATCTGCCGCTGAAGATCATGATGAACGTCGGTAACCCGGACCGCGCGTTCGACTTCGCCTGCCTGCCGAACGAAGGCGTAGGCCTGGCGCGCCTGGAGTTTATCATCAACCGTATGATCGGCGTTCACCCGCGTGCGCTGCTGGAGTTTGACGACCAGGATCCGAAGCTGCAGAACGAAATCCGCGAGATGATGAAAGGCTACGACTCGCCGAAAGAGTTCTACGTCGGCCGTCTGACCGAAGGCATCGCGACGCTGGGCGCCGCCTTCTATCCGAAACGCGTGATCGTGCGTCTGTCTGACTTTAAGTCTAACGAATACGCCAACCTGGTCGGCGGCGAGCGCTACGAGCCGGAAGAAGAGAACCCGATGCTGGGCTTCCGCGGGGCCGGACGCTACGTGTCCGACAGCTTCCGCGACTGCTTCGCGCTGGAGTGTGAGGCGGTGAAGCGCGTGCGCAACGACATGGGGCTGACCAACGTGGAGATCATGATTCCGTTCGTACGTACCGTGGATCAGGCGAAAGCGGTTGTGGACGAGCTGGCGCGTCAGGGGCTGAAGCGCGGCGAGAACGGGCTGAAGATCATCATGATGTGTGAAATTCCGTCTAACGCCCTGCTGGCCGAGCAGTTCCTGGAGCACTTCGACGGCTTCTCTATCGGTTCGAATGACATGACGCAGCTGACGCTGGGTCTGGACCGCGATTCCGGCGTGGTCTCCGAGCTGTTCGACGAGCGTAACGAGGCGGTGAAGGCGCTGCTCTCCATGTCCATCCGCGCGGCGAAGAAGCAGGGTAAATACGTTGGGATTTGTGGTCAGGGTCCATCCGACCATGAAGACTTTGCCGCATGGCTGATGGAAGAGGGGATTGATAGCCTGTCCCTGAACCCGGACACCGTGGTGCAAACCTGGCTGAGCCTGGCGGAACTGAACAAGTAACGCCGCGCTGACCCGAAAAGGCGAGGATATTATTCCTCGCCTTTTTTATTTCCCCCTCTTATTTGCTCCCCATCACAAATAAAGTAAAAAACCAAATATCATAATTTGCCTGTCAATTTAGACAATTGTTAGCGCGCAAACCGTTGCTAATACTTGAGCCTTACATGCGCATTTCCCTTCAGATGATGCGCAACTGGTTGAAATACGTTTTAACCTGATAAAAAGGCAAATAACAATGACACTCTCCTCTGTATTGCGTACCAAAGATAAAATAGGTTATGGCTTAGGTGATATGGCCAGCGCGCTGGTCTGGCAAACGGCAACGTTATTTCTCGCCTATTTCTATACGGACGTTTTTGGGCTGCCCGCCGCGATTATGGGCACCATGTTTTTAGTGGTGCGCGTGGTTGATGCGTTTGTCGACCCGTGCATTGGCGCCCTGGTGGATCGCACCCAGACGCGTCACGGTCGTTTCCGTCCCTGGCTGCTGTGGTTCGCCATTCCGTTTGGCGTAAGCTGCCTTATCACTTTCTATGTACCGGACGTGGGACCGACGGCGAAAATCGTTTATGCCTGCCTGACCTACGCGATCTTAAGCCTGATTTACTCCGCCATTAACGTGCCTTACTGCGCCATGCCTGGCGCGCTGACGTTAGACCCGCGCGAGCGTCACTCCCTGCAGTCGTGGCGCTTTGGCCTGTCGTTTATCGGCGGGTTGATTGTGACGGTCATCGCCCTGCCGCTGGTTTCATTGTTAGGTCAGGGCAACGTGCAGAAAGGCTATTTCTATGCCATGAGCCTGATGGGGCTGCTGGGCATTGTGCTTTTTTTCTGCTGTTTCCTGATGACCCGCGAGCGCTATTCGCCGCGCAATGATACCTCCGGCTCCATGCTCACCGATTTAAAACTGCTGGCCGGCAACAGCCAGTGGCGTATTGTGTTCCTGTTTAATATTTTGCTGTTAACGGCGGTGGTGACGCGCGGTTCCGCCACCATGTATTACGTGAACTACGTGCTGTTGCGCCCGGAGCTGGTTTTTGCCTTTATTGTTTCCGGAATGGTCGCTTCCTTAAGCGGCGCTTTATTATCTGAACGGCTGCTGGGGAAATTTGATCGCGTACGCGCCTATCAGTGGACCATTATTTCCTTCGTCATTTTCGGCGCGCTGATTTTCTTCCTGCCGCCTTCACAGGTGTGGCTGATTTTTGGCCTCAACATCGTCTTTAGCTTTGTGCAAAACCTGACCACGCCGCTGCAGTGGACCATGTTCTCCGATGTGGTCGACTACGAAGAGCACCGCAGCGGTCGTCGCCTGGACGGGCTGGTCTTCTCCACCGCGCTGTTTGCCATCAAATTCGGCCTGGCGCTGGGTGGGGCGGTGGTCGGCTGGGTGCTTGGCATGGTGGATTACGCCCCGGGACAGGCAACTCAGGCACCCCACGTCCTCTCTACGATTAACGCGCTGTTCACCCTTATCCCGTGCGCGCTGT
>NZ_QPFW01000069.1:0-2924 GCF_008122455.1 Enterobacter sp. C6 | reverse complement strand
TGACCACCACGCCCAGCGCAACCGCGCGCACGGCCTGCGCAGCCAGCAGTACCGCAGCATCACCGCGCTTGCCCGCCAGGCGGGTGGCAAAGTGACGAACGCCTAAAGCGACCTGCTCGCCGCGCCAGTAGAGCAGGGCGCTGAAGAGCAGCATCAGGGTACAGTGCATCATAAACCGGCCGATATGTGCCGCCTGACCGACAAACCAGGTGGTTGTGGTGCCAATGTACGGGCGGACTTTTGCCATCAGCGCGCTGCCGCCCATCTCCAGCAGACTATGCCAGCCGCTGTAGAGCTTGGCACCCACCACCGGAATGCTGTTCAGCCAGGCCAGATCCGGCAGCGTCAGGTCACCGCTGCTAATGGCACGAATAACCGGGCCACTGGAATCCACCAGGCTATTCACCAGCAGGGCAATCGGAATAATAAACAGCAGGAACAGCAGGAGCGTCATGACCAGCACGGCTAACCCGCGGCGGCCGAACAGCAGCTTCTGCAAACGCAGCAGCAGAGGCCACGTGGCCACGACCACGGTCGCGGCCCAGGCGAAGCCGAGAATAAAGGGTTGAACAATCCACAGACACGCAATAATCATGAGGGCCAGAAACAGCACCGACAGTAAAATTTGCGCAACATCCCTGGGCTGGCGAAGATTGACCATAAATGAAACTTTCCTTAAAAGAACGCCAGTACGACTGGCGGGAACGGAAAACCGCGTCTCTCTAATCATTGATGATCTCGGCGGTTTTTGACAGGCGGATTTTGCCTGTAATTCAGCAGAGATTATAAGAAAAAAATGTGATAAAACTTTCCAGACACAACGCAAACGATTTTATACACAAAATCATTCGAGTTGCATCAAGGCGGCAAGTCTGAGAATCCCCAGGAGCTTACTGAAGTAAGTGACTGGGGTGAGCAGACGCAGCCAACGCAGAGGCAGTTCGAAGGATGACGTGTATATACAACTCTAATTAGGGTCGACAGTTATGATCCCACAGATTTCTCAGGCACCTGGCGTCGTTCAGCTGGTGCTTAATTTTTTGCAAGCACTGGAGCAACAGGGTTTTACAGGTGATACCGCCACGAACTATGCCGACAGGCTGACGATGGCGACCGATAACAGTATTTACCAGCTTCTTCCCGATGCCGTGGTTTTCCCTCGTTCAACGGCCGACGTGGCGCTTATCGCCCGGCTGGCGACGCAGGAGCGCTTTGCTTCACTGGTCTTTACGCCGCGCGGCGGCGGCACCGGGACCAATGGTCAGGCGCTGAACCAGGGCATCATTGTTGATATGTCGCGCTATATGAACCGCATCATTGAGATCAACCCGGAAGAGGGATGGGTGCGGGTCGAAGCGGGCGTTATCAAAGATCAGCTTAATCAGTATCTCAAGCCTTACGGCTACTTTTTTGCCCCGGAGCTTTCCACCAGTAACCGCGCGACCCTTGGCGGGATGATCAACACGGATGCCTCCGGTCAGGGCTCGCTGGTCTACGGTAAAACCTCCGATCACGTGCTGGGCGTGCGTGCCGTTCTGCTGGGCGGCGATATCCTCGATACCCAGCCGATGCCGGTCGAACTGGCGGAAACGCTGGGTAAAGATAACACCGCCAGCGGACGCATCTATCGTACCGTGCTGGAACGCTGCCGCGACAACCGCCAGCTTATTCTCGATAAGTTCCCCAAACTAAACCGCTTCCTGACCGGGTACGACCTGCGTCACGTCTTTAACGACGACCTGACCCAGTTTGATTTAACCCGCGTGCTGACCGGTTCCGAAGGGACGCTGGCGTTTATCACCGAGGCGCGGCTGGATATCACCCGCTTGCCGAAGGTGCGTCGTCTGGTGAACGTTAAGTATGACTCCTTCGACTCCGCGCTGCGCAATGCGCCGTTTATGGTGGAAGCGAAAGCGCTGTCGGTGGAAACGGTCGACTCCAAAGTGCTTAATCTGGCCAGGGAAGACATTGTCTGGCACTCCGTCAGCGAGCTGATTACCGACGTGCCGGATAAAGAGATGCTCGGTCTCAATATCGTGGAGTTTGCCGGCGATGATGCGGAGCTGATTGAGCGCCAGGTCACCACGCTCTGCCAGCGTCTGGACGAGCTGATTGCGCAGGGTCAGGGCGGCGTGATCGGCTGGCAGCTCTGTAACGATCTGGCCGGGATTGAGCGTATCTATGGGATGCGTAAAAAAGCCGTGGGCCTGCTCGGCAATGCGAAAGGGGCGGCGAAGCCGATTCCCTTTGCCGAAGACACCTGCGTGCCGCCTGAGCATCTGGCGGATTACATCGTTGAGTTTCGCGCCCTGCTGGACAGCCACGGCCTGAGCTATGGCATGTTCGGCCACGTCGATGCCGGGGTACTGCACGTGCGTCCGGCGCTGGATATGTGCGACCCGCAGCAGGAGATCCTGATGAAGCAGATCTCCGACGATGTGGTGGCCTTAACCGCCAAATACGGCGGTCTGCTCTGGGGAGAGCACGGGAAAGGGTTCCGCGCGGAATACAGCCCGGCGTTCTTCGGCGAACAGCTCTACGCGGAGCTGCGCAAGGTGAAAGCGGCTTTCGACCCGCATAACCGCCTCAACCCGGGTAAAATCTGCCCGCCTGAAGGCGTGGACGCGCCAATGCTGCAGGTGGATGCCGTCAAGCGCGGCACCTACGACAGACAGATCCCGATTGCGGTGCGCTCCTCCTGGCGCGGCGCGATGGAGTGCAACGGCAACGGCCTGTGCTTTAACTTTGATGTGAAAAGCCCGATGTGCCCGTCGATGAAAATCACCAGCAACCGTATCCACTCGCCAAAAGGGCGGGCGACGCTGGTGCGCGAGTGGCTGCGTCTGCTGGCCGACCGCGGGGTGGATCCGCTCAGGCTGGAGCAGGAGCTGCCGGAGAAACGGGCCAGCCTGCGCTCGCTGATT
>NZ_QPFW01000068.1:0-2922 GCF_008122455.1 Enterobacter sp. C6 | reverse complement strand
GGCCGTCTCCGTTAACCCGGTCGATACCAAAGTCCACGCGGGCATTGCCAGGAACGGGCTGAACGCGCCGCGCATTCTCGGGTGGGATGCCAGCGGGATCGTCAAAGCCGTTGGGACGGGCGTGACCGGATTCAAGCCGGGAGATGAAGTGTGGTACGCGGGCGACATCACCCGTCCGGGCAGCAACACCACACACCAGCTGATCGATGCGCGCATTGTCGGGCACAAACCGGCAAGCCTCGGCTGGGCGGCTGCCGCTGCGCTACCGTTGACCGCACTCACCGCGTGGGAAGGCCTGTTTGAACGGCTGAACATTCAGGATGCCGGTGCGGACAAAACCCTGCTGATCATCGGCGGTGCGGGCGGGGTGGGATCGCTGGCGATCCCGTTCGCGAAGCACAACAGCAAGGTGAAAATCATCGCAACCGCGTCGCGTGAAGATTCCGCCCAGTGGTGCCGCGATCGCGGTGCAGATGTGGTGGTGAACTACCGCGATCTGAAAGGCGAACTGGCGAAACACGGGCTGACCTTTGTGGATTATATTTTCATCCTCAACGACACCGACGGGCACTGGGATGCGGTCAGCGACCTGATTGCGCCTCAGGGGCATATCTGTTCTATCGTCGAGAATGAACGTCCGCTGAACCAGGACAAGCTGAAGTCGAAATCCGCCGCGCTGCACTGGGAATTTATGTACACCCGCAGCATGTACCAGACCGCTGATATGGCGCGTCAGGGTGAGATCCTCAATGAGGTGGCGAAGCTGGTGGATAACGGCGTGGTGGAAAGCTCGCTGAGTGAAACGCTGCACGGGCTGAGCGTGGAAAGCATTACCGAGGCGCACCGTAAGGTGCTGGACGGGCATATGCGCGGGAAAGTGGTGGTTGAGTATTGAGTGGCCTGATGCCCTCACCCCGGCCCTCTCCCACAGGGAGAGGGAGGTTAACGCTTACCCCTGCTCCCCCATCATCTCCTTCACCAGCTCGACGCAGCGCAGGAAACGGGAGTCGTAGTCCGACTCTTCCACGTGCACAAACTCAACGTTGTTTTCGTTGAGCATCTCCACCAGCATGGACTGGAACTCCCGCCGGTCCACGGAGCTGCCGAGGCTGCGCATGCCGTCAGCGACCCACGGGGTGTTGTTCTCCAGCAGGATCACCAGGTCAAAGCGGTATTCGTCAATCAGCGCCTGCACGAACGGGTGCTCGCGCCCTTCGTATTTTTTACAGAACGCCTGCGTGGTGACGAAATCGGTATCGATAAACGCCACCTTGTTGGCGTATTTCACCGCGAAATCAATGTACTGAGCGTGACCGAGCGCGATTTTATCGTAGTCGGAATACTGCAGCGCCATCTCATCACCGCCCAGATGGGAGAAGACATAGTCGCGTCCGTACTCCCACGCGCTGGTGGTATTGAAGATGTTCGCCAGCTTGTTGACCAGCGTTGATTTCCCGCTCGACTCGCCGCCCAGAATAGCTACCGTGCGCACAAAGAACGGCTTCACCTCGGTCGGAATGTAATCCCAGTAGCGGAACGGGTTTTCGCGGATCTGCGCCCCACTGATGTTCATGAAGGTGCGCTTCGGATCGATCAGCACCGTCTCGATGCCCAAATGCTCGCGGAACTGCGGCGCATCGGACTCTTCAGAGGTGTAGATCCAGTTCGGCGCAATGCCCTTCTCTTCCATAAACGCTTTGATGCCGTTGCTCCACACGTCCCAGCCGTGCGGGTACGGCTCCATACCCTCTTCGTTAAAGGCATGAATACGAATGTTTTTCTGGTACTTGAAGGTCTGAAGCAGCCAGCGCAGGCGGTCCGGCACGGTCGGCTGCTGCGACATGGCGCTCTCTTCAAACAGCTGACGGTCGCGGGTTTCGTCATAGCCCATGATGATGTGCAGCTCGTCCACCTGGCTACAGGCGCGCTGGATCAGATAGATATGCCCGGTATGCAGCGGGTAAAATTTGCCGAACACCACGCCGATGTTCTTTTGCATACGCGGGAATTCCAGCCCCAGAAAGCGGTGCAGCGCTTCGAGCTTCTGCGCGCTGGGGCTTTTGATTTTGGCGTTCAGCAGTTGGCTCAGGTAGCCTTTGGTCATGCCGCTGGCGTCTGCCACCTGCTGCAGCGTGCAGCCCTTCTGGCGGATAGCGGTCTTGATGTAGTCAAATGATGACATAAATTACGGTGCCTCCTGCAAAATCGAATACGTAATTATAAGTCGTCAAAGACATTTAACGCATCTGCGAGTTTCTTCACGCCAAAAACCTGCATCCCTTCCGGGATTTTTTTCGGCACGTTGGCGGCGGGAACGATCGCGCGACGGAAACCATGTTTTCCCGCCTCGGAGATACGCTCCTGGCCGCTGGGCACCGGACGGATTTCCCCGGCAAGGCCCACTTCGCCGAAGACGACCAGATCCTGCGGCAGCGGTCTGTCGCGCAGGCTGGAGACCATCGCCAGCAGCAGCGCCAGGTCTGCGCTGGTCTCAGTGACTTTGACGCCGCCGACCACGTTCACAAAGACGTCCTGATCCGCCATCTGCAGCCCGCCGTGACGGTGCAGCACCGCCAGCAGGATCGCCAGACGGTTCTGTTCCAGACCGACCGCCACGCGCCGCGGGTTGCCCATCATCGACACGTCCACCAGCGCCTGAATTTCGACAAGCAGCGGGCGCGTCCCTTCCCATAGCACCATCACCGAGCTGCCGGAGGTGATCTCATCGCCACGGCTCAGGAAGATGGCCGACGGGTTGCTGACTTCGCGCAGCCCCTGCTCGGTCATGGCAAACACGCCCAGTTCGTTCACCGCCCCAAAGCGGTTTTTATGGCTGCGCAGGGTACGGAAGCGGGAGTCCGCGTCGCCGTCGAGCATCACGGAGCAGTCGATACAGTGTTCGAGCACCTTTGGCCCGGCCAG
>NZ_QPFW01000067.1:0-2913 GCF_008122455.1 Enterobacter sp. C6 | reverse complement strand
GGAACAGGGACGGGTCAAACCCGCCGTTGCCCATCGGGATCGGCTCGCTCCACGGCCCCTCAATGGACGGCGCGGTGACGAGGAAGTTGCGGCCATTTTTCCACGGCGAGTCGACAATCTTCACGTCGGTGTAGAGCAGCCAGAATTTGCCGTCGGCGTAGCTCAGGCACGGCGCCCAGATGCCGCCGGAGTCCGGGTTGCCCTTCATGTCCAGCATCGACACACGGTCCAGCGGCGTGCTGACCAGCGACCAGTTTTTCAGGTCGCGGGAGTGGTAGATGCGCACGCCCGGGAACCACTCGAAGGTCGAAGTGGCGATGTAGTAGTCCTCGCCCTGACGGCACAGGGACGGGTCCGGGTTGAAGCCGGTCAGAATAGGGTTAGTGATTTGCATAGTGCCTCCGGTTAATGGGATGCGGCTGTCGCGGCGTCGGGAACGGCCTCGCCCTGCGCCGCGCGGTGCTTGCTCAACTGCTGGCTGATGGCCTCCACGCGGGCGTCGGTGAGCTTGTAGAACGACAGCATGATGAACATGCCCGCGTAGAGCACCACCGGCACCACGCAGAACAGAATTTTGATAGTGGTCAGCACCTCCACCGGCTGCACGCTGCTGCTGGCGGAGTAGTTGACGTACGCCAGGATCCAGCCCA
Organism: Enterobacter sp. C6; assembly: GCF_008122455.1. Classification (NCBI taxonomy): domain Bacteria; kingdom Pseudomonadati; phylum Pseudomonadota; class Gammaproteobacteria; order Enterobacterales; family Enterobacteriaceae; genus Enterobacter; species Enterobacter sp. C6. Next base: position 2,263 of record NZ_QPFW01000067.1, on the reverse strand, counting down.
CCACCGCCCCGCCAATCGCCAGGCCAATCTTCAGGCTGAACAGGTAGGTGGAGAACACCAGCCCGTCGAGGCGGCGCCCGCTGCGGCTCTCCTCGTAATCCACCACGTCAGAGGCCATCAGCCACTGCAGCGGCGTAGTGGTGTTAAAGACGAACAGGAACAGGATGTTGAGGGCGAAAATCAGCGCGATGTGCTCAGCCGGGGTGACGAAAATCAGCAGGCTGATGAGCGAGTAGGCGACGATGATCCACTTGAAGGCGGTGACGCGGTCGAAGCGCCCCAGCAGTCGGGAGGAGCAGAGCGAGCCAAACATGGTGGCGAGGCTGCCGTAGAGTAAGAACTGGGTCGCCATCTCCGGGTGATCCATCACGTATTTCACGAAGTAGAGCGTCGCCCCGCCGCGCACCACGTTGGAACAGGTCGCCATCATCTTGAACGCGCACATGATCCGCCACTGGCCGTTGCCGAGCAGCAGCTTGAGATCTTTCGCCACCGACGAGCCCGGCTGCACCTCAAAGGTGTAGCGCTCTTTGGTGGTGAAGAAGCAGACGTAGAGCAGCACCACGCCGCTCAGGCCCAGCACGCACATGGCGCCGAAATAGCCCACCTGCTCGTTCCCCTTGCCGATGATGCTCACCAGCGGCAGGGCAATGCCGCTGATGGCGAGCGACCCCGCCGCTGCCAGGAAGAAGCGCCAGGACTGCAGGGCGTGACGCTCTTTCGGGTCGGCGGTGATGACGCCGGGCATGGCGCAGTAGGGCACGTTAACGAAGGTGTAGACCAGGGTAAGGAGAATGTAGGTCACGCAGGCGTAGATGATTTTGCCCTGCGCGGAAAAGTCCGGCGTGTAGAAGGTCAGCACGCAGACGATGCCAAACGGGATGGCGCCCCACAGCAGGAACGGGCGGAACTGGCCGTGCCGCGTGCGGGTGCGGTCGACCAGCAGCCCCATCAGCGGGTCGGTCACGGCGTCGAGCACGCGGGAGATCAAAAACAGCGTCCCCATAATGCCCGCCGACAGGCCGAAGACGTCGGTGTAGAAGTAGGCCAGCAGGAACATCGTGGCCTGCCAGACGAAGCCGCAGGCGGTGTCACCCAGCCCGTAGCCAATTTTGTCTTTCATGGTTAATTGCGTCATCAGAATTACACCCTTATGTAGTGTGCTGAATTACAACATCGTGTTAATGGAGTGTAATGAGCTGTTCAATTAACCAGCAATGGTCATATCTTATTTCTGAATTACGTTATTTTGCTTTTGTGACGCCAACGATATATCACAACTTATTGTTTAAATTAATAAATTGCAGACACACGAAAACCGTCCGCGGAATATTTCCCGCAGACGGTTTTAACGCAGAAAATAATTAAATACCGAGCGCTTTTTTACCGGCGTTAATTACCTCGATAATTTTATCGGTGTCATAAATACAGCCTTTCCAGGTGCCTCCGCTGACCGACTGTAATGCCGCCCACAGGCGGGTATCATCCGGCAAAAAGTCGTGGGCGTGCAGGTCCGGGTGCGTCTGCCGCATTGCCAGCTCGCTCGCGCCCTCCTCCGGCGTCAGCGGGTTGTCCACCGTGCCGATAAAGTTCACGCTGCCCGTTAATGTCAGTCGGTCGACGGCTATCTCGATAATGTCATTATCGCGCAGCTTGCCAATCGGCCCGCCCGCCAGCGCCTCCGGCGACACGTGGCCGAAGCAGGCGCCCGTCGACACGCCCGAGAAGCGCGCATCGGTGATTAACGATACCGTCTTGCCCCACGAGATATGCTTCAGCGCGGAGGTAAGCTGGTAGGTCTCTTCCATGCCGGTGCCGGACGGCCCGCCGCCGATCACCACCATGATATCGCCCTGCTTTATCTCTTCCCGCTTGATGGCCTTGATCGCCTGCGCTTCCGAGACAAACACCCGCGCCCGGCCGGTGTGGCGGTAAACGCCATCTTCACCGACGACCGACGGGTCGATCGCCGTGGCCTTGATCACCGAACCTTCCGGCGCGATGTTGCCCGTCGGGAAGCAAACCGTTGAGGTCAGCCCTTTCGCTTTTGCCTTCTCCGGCGGCAGGATCACGTCATCCGGATCCACGCCATCCTGCTCGCGCAAGCACTGGCGGAAGCGCGCCCGGCGTTCGGACGCCTGCCACCAGTCGAGGTTTTCGCCAACCGTCTGGCCGGTGACGGTCATGGCATCGAGGTGCAGCAGACCGAGATCGCGCAGGTGGAGCATCACCTCCGGCACGCCGCCCGCGAGGAAGGCGCGCA
>NZ_QPFW01000066.1:0-2893 GCF_008122455.1 Enterobacter sp. C6 | reverse complement strand
GTCAATGGCGTCGGCCAGCAGGCGAGCCAGCGGCAGCGCCCTGTCGGTCATCTCGCGCGAGACCTTCAGCGCCTCGTCCCAGCCGCTCACCGTGCCGGCGACGGTCAGCGCCGCGCGGGGGCCGCGATGGGGAATATGCGCCAGCCCGTCGTAGGCGGCGAGCGTTGCGCGCGATCCCGCCACGCCGCTGGCATCAATGGCGACAGGTTCGCCTTCCGGCGGCACGATAAGCCAGAAGCCATCGCCCCCCAGCCCGTTCATGTGCGGATAAACCACGGCGATGGTGGCCGCCGCCGCGACCATCGCCTCTATCGCGCTGCCGCCTTCGCGCAGCACGGCCAGCGCGCTCTGGCTGGCAAGGTGGTGGGGCGCAACCGCCATACCGTGTGTGGAGACATTACTTTGCATGAGGAGTCCTCGTAACCCTGAAGGTCACAAGGTGCTGCAAAAGCTGTTCCAGTTCTGAAAGAAAAGTTTCAGTAAACTGGCACGTATAATGAAAGGTAGAATGAAAGGCAAAATGTGATGAAACAAAAGTTACAGAGGCGCTATGGAACAACTGGATGAACGTCTGAAAGCACAGTACCCGTCGCTGTCGCCGCAGGAGCAGCGGGTGGCGGACTTTATTTTCGACCATTTTGACGATCTGATTAGCTACAACAGCGCCGAGCTGGCGCAACTGAGCGGGGTGTCGAAAGCCACGGTGAGCCGTCTGTTTAAGCGTCTGGGCTATGAGAAATATAAGGACATGCGCGACGAGCTGCGCACCCTGCGCCAGAGCGGGATGCCGCTCACCGATAACCGCGATGCGGTGCAGGGCAATACGCTGCTGGCGCGTCACTATAAGCAGGAGATGGCGAACCTGACCCAGTGGGTCAATGCCCTCGACGCGCAGCAGTTTGCCGACGCCATGGCCTGCATGGTTAAGGCGCGGCGCATCGTCATTATCGGCATGCGTAACGCCTATCCGGCGGCGCTGCACCTGCGCCAGCAGCTGCTGCAGGCGCGCGGTCAGGTGCTGGTCCTGCCGCAGCCGGGGCAGAGCCTGGGCGAGGAGCTGGTGGATTTAACGCCGGACGATCTGGTGGTGATGATGGCCTTCCGCCGCCGCCCGCGCATTATCCGCCCGCTGATGCAGCAGCTTCAGAGTAGCGGTATTCCGGTGCTGCTGATGTGCGAGCCGCAGGCGCACAGCCTGTTCCCGCTGGCGAGCTGGCAGCTCTGCGCCCCGCTGGACAGCGTCTCGGCCTATGACAGCTATTCCTCGGTCAACAGCCTGATCAACCTGCTGGCGAACGCCTTCCTGCATGAAATTCTCGATAAAGGCCGTCCGCGCATTCACGAAATTGCCTCCCTCTACCAGCAGCTGGACGAACTCGAACAGCGATAATGGGGCATCAGGCTGGTGCTTTGCATTGAAATGGTGCAGCTGACGGGGCGGAGAAACGCACGTTTTTTCGACCCGCCCGCGTTTTATCAGGCTTCTCAACAATATTCCCCGCTTCGCCTTACCTGGCACATTAGTTGCAAAATCACATTCAAAGAATCTTTTGTTTCATGTTAACGTTACGGGGAAGCACCATGAAAAAATTGTTGATTGCACTGGCCGGGGCCGCATGCCTCTTCACACAGCTGCCGGCAAAGGCTGACCAGCTTCAGGATATCGAGAAGCGCGGCACCATTCGCATTGCCGTGCCGCAGGACTTCCCGCCGTTTGGCTCGGTGGGGACCGATCTGCAGCCGCAGGGCTACGACATCGACATGGCGCGCTACCTGGCTAAACAGATGAAGCTCAAGCTGCAGCTGGTGCCGGTGACCAGCGCCAACCGCGTGCCGTACCTGCAAACCGACAAGGTGGACCTGGTCATTTCCAGCCTCGGTAAAAACCCGGAGCGCGAGAAGGTAATCGACTTCAGCCGCGCCTATGCGCCGTTCTTCCTCGGCGTGTTTGGCCCGAAAGGGGCTGAACTGAAGGATGCCGCTGCGCTGAGCGGAAAAACCATCGGCGTGACGCGCGGGGCGGTGGAGGACATGGTGCTGACCGGCCTGGCGCCGAAAGACGCGGACGTGAAGCGCTACGAAGACAACAACACCACGCTCTCCGCCTACCTCTCCGGACAGGTGCAGTACGTGGCAACCGGCAACCTCGTGGTGGCGGCCATTTCGCGCCAGAACGCGGCGAAAGCCCCGGTGCCGAGCTTTATGCTGAAAGACTCGCCGTGCTTTATTGGCCTGAAGAAGAACGAACCGGCCCTGAAGGCAAAAGTGGATGCGCTGATTGAGCAGGGCATCAAGGACGGCACGCTGAACGGCCTGTCTGAGCAATGGCTGAAGGCCCCGCTGCCGGCAAATCTTGGCGCCTGAGCCGATGACGGAGCAACTTGATTTTTCAGCCCTCTGGCCGCACTGGCCGGAGCTGCTGGCCGGACTGTGGGTCACCGTTCAGCTGACGGTGATGGCCACCGTCGGCGGGCTGGCAACGGGGATTGTCGGGGCGGCAATCCGCAGCGGACGCACCACCTGGTTCAGCCGCATCTGGGGCGCGTACGTGGAAATCATCCGCAACACGCCGTTTGTGGTGCAGCTGTTTTTCATCGTCTTCGGCCTGCCGAATCTGGGGCTGAAGATGACGGCGGGGGAAGCGGCACTGCTGGCCATGGTGGTGAACCTGGGCGCCTACAGCACCGAGATTATTCGCGCGGGCATTCAGGTCACGCCGAAAGGGCAGTGGGAGGCCGGTCGCGTTCTGGGGCTGACCCGCCTGCAGACCTTTATTCGCGTGGTGCTGCCGCCCGCGCTGCAGCGCATTTACCCGGCGCTGGTGAGCCAGTGCATCATCGTGATGCTCGGCTCGTCGGTGGTGTCGCAGGTCTCCTATGAAGAGCTGACCTTC
>NZ_QPFW01000065.1:0-2873 GCF_008122455.1 Enterobacter sp. C6 | reverse complement strand
GCCAGAACACGCAGCTCGGATTTGACTGGCCGGCTGAGGCGGTGGTCGGTATGGGGCGAGCGCCCTGGACCCGCACGCCAGAAGCGTCGGTTGTTGAGGAGGTTATGGCCATCACCGGCTGTTTACCGCTGGCGGGCAGGCAGTTTGCCGCACTCTCCGGCGGCGAGCAGCAGCGCATTCAGCTCGCCCGCGCGCTGGCTCAGCTCTGGTGCGACGGTGCCCCGCGCGGCTGGCTGTTCCTTGATGAACCCACCTCTGCGCTGGATCTCTATCACCAGCAGCATCTCCTGCGCCTGCTGAAATCCCTGACCAGCCGGGGACATCTGCACGTGTGCGCGGTGCTGCACGACCTCAACCTGGCGGCGCTGTGGGCGGACCGCATCCTGCTGCTGCATGGCGGCACAATCGTGTCCCAGGGAGCACCGGAAACCGTTTTGCAGGCCGATGCGCTGGCGCGCTGGTACGGCGCACAGGTTCACGTCGGCAGGCATCCGGCTCACGCCGCGCCGCAGGTGTTTCTCGCCCCTTAATCGGGCTGGTAAAAATCCTTCAGCGTTTCCAGCAGGGCATGCGCCGCTTTTGAAAGCTGCGTGTGCCCGGGATGGATCACTCCGATACACTTTTCAATGGGCGGACTGTCCAGCGGAATACAGACCGCGCCCAGCGACGCCATCTGCGTCTTGCACAGCGCCGGTACGGCGCTGCCGCCCAGCCCGCTTGCGACCATCCGCCCGACCGTCACCAGCTGATGGCTCTCCAGCGCGACGTCCAGCTTTCTGCCGCTTCGCGCCAGCTCCTCTTCCATCATCAGACGCACCGCAGAGGGGCGCTGCAGGGTGATGAAATCCAGCGTCAGCAGCGCTTCCCATGTCAGGCGTTTTTTGCCCGCCAGCGGGGAATCTTTCGGCACAATGGCCACAAACTGGTCGAGGCCCAGCGGGGTAAACAGCAGGTTGTGCGTGGGCGCGGGCTCAAAGGCGATGCCCATCTCGACCCGCCCTTCCCGCACCATCTCAATCACCTGCTCGTTAATCACGTCATGCACGGTGACGTTGATCCCGGCATGGCGATCGCGAAACGCTTTTAGCACCTCGGGCAGAACATTCGCGGCAAACGACGGCATCGCCGCGACCGAGATTTTACCGCGCTGCAGGGTAAAGCACTGGTGCATCGCCTCTTCGACGTTATCCCAGTCGGCAAGCAGCTGCCGCGCCATCGGCAAAAACGTCTCGCCCTCCTGCGTCAGCGCGACCTTGCGCGTGCTCCGCTGCAGCAGCGGTCCGCCCAGCGCATCCTCCAGCGCTTTAATCGTCAGGCTCAGGGCCGGCTGGGAGAGATTCAGCCGTTCGCTGGCGTGGGCGAAATTCAGAGTGTGAGCTACCGCTAAAAACGCGCGTAACTGTTTGACACTCATTCTCATTTTTCATCCTGTTAACTAATTGAAAAAATTTAGTTAACAGGAAATTAATAAAAAAACCAAATGAGTGGGTCACAAATTCAAAATTAACAAATGAGTCGCCGCCCCTAATGATACCGCCACGGTTAAGAGGAGGAATGACGATGGCGGGACTGGATAAGCGCGTCGACAGCTATGCGCAGGCGCTGGATGGGCTGACGGACGGGATGACTTTGCTGGCGGGCGGCTTCGGCCTGTGCGGGATTCCGGAGAACCTGATTGCAGAGGTCAGACGCCGTCAGGTGAAAGATCTGACGGTGGTATCAAACAACTGCGGCGTGGACGGTTTCGGTCTCGGGCTCCTGCTCGAAACGCGGCAGGTTCGCAAAGTAGTGGCCTCTTACGTCGGCGAGAATGCGCTGTTCGAGCGGCAGGTGCTGAGCGGTGAACTGGAGATTGAACTCACGCCTCAGGGCACGCTGGCGGAAAAGGTGCGCGCGGGCGGCGCGGGCATTCCGGCATTTTACACGGCCACCGGCTATGGCACGCCCGTGGCTGCCGGCAAAGACGTGCGCCAGTTTGCCGGTAAGCATTACATCCTTGAAGAGGCCATTACCGGTGATTTCGCGCTGATCAAGGGCTGGAAAGCGGACTGGTACGGCAACGTCGTCTACCGGCATACCGCGCAAAACTTTAATCCGCTGATGGCAACGGCGGGCAGGATAACGGTCGTCGAGGTGGAAGAGATTGTTCCCCCGGGCGAGCTGCCCCCGTCGGCCATTCATACCCCGGGCATTTACGTCGACAGGCTGATTGTCGGCCAGTTTGAAAAACGCATTGAACAGCGCACGCTGCGCGCGGAAGGAGTGTGACGATGTTAACCCGTGAACAGATGGCCATGCGCGTCGCCCGCGAGCTGCGCGACGGGTATTACGTCAACCTGGGGATTGGTATCCCTACCCTGGTGGCGAACTACATTCCGGAAGGAATGGACGTGATGCTCCAGTCGGAAAACGGACTGCTGGGGATGGGGGCTTTTCCTGACGAGCAGAGCCTCGACGCCGACATGATCAACGCCGGTAAACAGACCGTGACCGCACGGACAGGCGCGGCCATTTTCGACTCGGCCCAGTCGTTTGCCATGATCCGCGGTGGCCATGTTGACCTGACCGTGCTGGGCGCGTTTGAGGTGGACGTCGAGGGCAATATCGCCTCGTGGATGATCCCCGGAAAGATGGTGAAGGGCATGGGCGGCGCGATGGATCTCGTCGCCGGGGCGCAGAACATCATTGTGGTAATGACCCACGCGTCAAAAAACGGTGAATCAAAGCTGCTGTCGCGCTGCACGCTGCCGCTCACGGGCGCGGGCTGCATCCGCCGGGTCTTAACCGACCTCGCGCTGCTCGAGATCGCGGACGGCGCGTTCATCCTGCGGGAATACGCCCCCGGCGTCAGTATCGACGACATTGCGGCTAAG
>NZ_QPFW01000064.1:0-2800 GCF_008122455.1 Enterobacter sp. C6 | reverse complement strand
CCGACCGGCTGCCCGTTTTCATAAACGGTGACCGTGGCGTTGGCGGTCGCGGTGCCGTTCAGCGTCGGCGTGGTATCGTCGGTGCTCTGCCCGGAAGAGAGCGGGGTTTGAATGCTGCCCGCGTTGTCACCCGCGGTCGAAATGACCGGCGCCGACGGTACGCCCGTATCCACCGTCAGGTTAAACGGCGTCGTCGTGCTGCCGGTATTGCCTGCCACGTCGGTGGCGTTGAAGGTGATTGCGTGCGGCCCGTCGCCCAGATCGGTGCCCGGGGTGAAGGTCCAGTTGCCCTGGGCATTCACCACCGCCGTGCCAATTTCGCTGCCATCAACGATCACGTGCACTGTGGCACCCACGTCGCCCGTGCCGTTGAAGGTCGGACGCGCGTCGTTGGTCGTGTTGCCCGACGTGAGCGTCCCGGTGACGGGCGCGACATCGTCAATTACGCTGGTCACCACCGGTACGCCAGGGGCTGCGGTATCAACGGTAAAGGCAAAGACCGATGAGTTCGCCGAGGCGTTGCCTGCCGCATCCGTTGCATAGACGCGAAGGGCGTAGCTGCCGTCGCCCAGCGGCGCGGTCGGCGTAAAGGACCAGTTGCCGCCTCCGTCAACGGTTGCAGTACCAATCTGCGTGCCGTTATTCATGATGTGAATAGTGCTGCCCGCCTGCCCGGTACCGCTGATGGTTGGGGTGCTGTCGTTGGTCACCTGGCCGCTGGTGAGGTTGCCCGTGACGCCGCCAGGGACGTTGTCGTTTACCGTATCCAGCGTCGGAACCGTCGGTGCCGTCAGGTCAACCACCACGCTCCAGGGGGCTGAGACCGCGCTGACGTTGCCCTGCGGATCGGTCGCCCGAACGGTGAAGCTGTGCGAGCCTTCGCCGAGCGCGGTGTCAGGGGTAAACGTCCAGATACCTGTGTTGTCAGCCGTGACCACAGCAATCTGCGTGCCGCCGTCGAAAATGGTGACCACGCTGTTTGCGTCCGCTGTCCCTGTAAGGGTTGGCGTGGCGTCATTCGTTTCGCTGCCGCTGACCACCGTGGTGGCAGCGTTACCGACATTGTCCGTAACGTTGGTGATGACCGGCGTGGCGGAAACGGAGTCCACCACGACGGTGAAGCCTGCAGAAGGACCGCTCTGATTCCCCGCCGGGTCTGTCTCGCGGATGGTCAGGACGTTATTCCCCTCTGCCAGAGGGGGCGTGGTGTAGCTCCAGGTGCCGGTATTGCCGATCACCACGCTGTCCAGCAGCACGCCGTTGTTGTAGATGGAGATGGTATCGCCTGCTGCGCCGGTGCCGGTGAGGGTCGGCTGGTTGTCGTTGGTGGTCTGCCCGCTGGTCAGCGGACCGGTGCCTGGGCCGACGTCGTCAATTACGGCGCCGATTGTCGGCGTGCCCGGTGCGGTGAGGTCAACGGTAACGCTGGCCGCCGGAGAGCGGCCGCTGGTCAGGTTATTGAGGGTCGCGGTCACCTCAAAGGTGTGTAGCCCCTCGCCAAGCGCGGCTGGCGTATAGCTCCAGTTGCCGCTGCCGTCGGCAGTGACTGTCGTCAATGGCGTCGCGCTACCGTCCAGGTAGATAGCGATCTGGCTCCCCGCCTGAGCCGTACCGGTGAGGGTCGGGGTGGTGTCGTTGGTGGTTTTGTCTTTCACATCGCCCGTGATTGGGGCGACGTCATCGTTGATCGCCGTGATGACGGGCACCTGCGGCAGGTCGAGCGGTGAATCGGTAACGATAAAGGACGCGCCAGGGCTGGCATTTCCTGCGGCATCGGTAGCGCTTACGATCAGCGTGGTCGGATCCAGCTGCGCCGGGCTCAGCGCAATGGAGAAGCTGCCGTCGCTTGCGACAACGCCGGTACCAATGACGGTCCCACCGCTGTCTTTCACGGTAACGGTGGTTCCCGCTTCGGCATTACCGGTCAACGGGGTCCCCTCCTGTGCCAGGGACATGTTGGTCGGGTCGGCAGGTGCGGCGGTGTCCACCGTCACGCTCAGCGGCGTAGAGTTTCCGGAGGCGTTACCCGCAGGGTCGGTAGCAGAGACGGTGAAGGTGTGCGGGCCATCCAACAGCGTTGTGCCTGCCGTCCAGCTCCAGCTGCCGTCCGGCTGTATCGTGACCGGCACGCCCGACGGGGTACCGTCGATGGAGACGATAACGGTGGTGCCGGGTTCGCTGGTTCCGGTGAGGGTCGGCGTGCCGTCGCGGGTGTAGAGCACGTTGTTGGTGAGCTGGCTGTCTGAAACGGCATTAATTTGCGGAATCTCAGGCGCAGCGGTATCGAGCGTGACGGTAAAGACCGCACTCGGCGCGCTGACGTTGCCCGCCGCATCCACGCCCGCAACGGTAATGTTCAGCGGGCCGTCCGTTTGCACTGGAAGCGTCAGGCTCCATTCTCCGTTAGCGACCACGACACGGCCCAGTTCGACGCCGTTGTTGTAGACGATCACTGTCTCACCGTTAACGCCGGTTCCGCCCACTGTCGGCGTGGTATCCGTGATGTAGCCCCCGTTAGGCTCGCCGCCCACGGCGCCAATCACTGGCGTATCCGGCGCCACGGTATCTACGGTGATCGTAATCGCTGGCGACGGGTCAGAGACGTTGCCTGCCTCATCGGTGGCGGTGGCGGTATAGACGTGGCTGCCCTCCGCAATGTCGCTGCCAGGGCGCCAGCTCCAGTTGCCGTTGCTGTCTACCGTGACGGTGCCAACGATAGTCGGCGTGCCGCCGTTGACCGTGTCAGTGATGTTGATAACGTCGTTCGGCGTACCGGTGCCGCTCAGCACCGGGCGCGGAT
>NZ_QPFW01000063.1:0-2744 GCF_008122455.1 Enterobacter sp. C6 | reverse complement strand
GATGTCCTTGGCCGCCACCGCGCTTTTCTGCGCCAGGGTGCGCACTTCACTGGCCACGACCGCAAAGCCGCGGCCCTGCGTGCCGGCGCGCGCCGCTTCAACCGCCGCGTTCAGCGCCAGGATGTTGGTCTGGAAGGCGATGCTGTTAATCACGCTGGTAATGTCTTCAATGCGCTTCGAGTTCGCCGCGATGGTATTCATCGTGTCGATCACTTCACGGGTCACCGCTTCACCGGTGTGGGCATTTTTCACAGCGTCCTGCACCAGCTTCCCGGCCTGATACACGTTATCGGTATTGTTCGCCACCGTCGCGCTCAGCTCTTCCATGCTGGCCGCCGTCTGGGTTAACGCCGAAGCCTGCTGCTCGGTGCGTGACGCCAGGTCGATATTACCGGAGGCAATCTCCTGGGCTGCGTGCGTTACGGTATGGCTCGCATCGCGCACCTGGGCGATGGTCGCCAGCAGCGCCTGACGCATCTGCTCCATCGAGCCCATCAGATGGTCGATTTCGTTGCCTGTACTCCCCTTCACCGGCACCGGAATGTCCAGCTTGCCTGCCGCAATCTGGCTGCAGTGCTCGCGCGCCAGGTTGACCGGCGCAAAAACAAAGCGCTTCATCAGCAGGCTGACGGCGACAATCACCACCACAAACAGGCTGGCGATAGCGGCAATGATCGCCAGACCAGAGACGAAGTTACTGCTCGCATCTTCGTTCAGGCTTTTGGCGTATTTCTGGTGGACGGAAAGGACCTGGTCGAGAACGATCTCGTACTGGCGGTCGAGGCGGGAGACTTCCGGGATCAGCGCGTTAAATTTGGCGACATCGTGCGCCTCGGCGGCATCGATCAGCGGCGCCAGCCCCTGATTGCGGTAGTTTTGCCAGGCATCCTGATAGGCAGTGACCAGCGGCGCTTCATCGCTCAGGCGCGGCGACGCCATAAAGGCCGCAAAGGCGTGGTCCGCTTTGGTTAGCGCCTCTTTCACGGCGGTAAGCTTTGCAGCGCCGTCCGCCGCGTTGCCCGCTTCCACCATCTTCACATACTCCATCACCCGCACGCGCAGCGTACGGCTATGGTTGATCGGGTCAATAATGGACAGCACAACCTGGATCTCTTTGTTGACGTTATCCAGCGAATTATTACTTTTAATGATGAGGCCAACGCTGGTGACGGTGCTGACAACAAAGAAGAAAAGCAGCGAGAACAGGACAATCAGGGATGACTTTTTCAACGACATAAACCAATACCTCAAGGAGAATTATTCCTTATGGTTATCGGCGCTTCCAAAACTTAAATTAATTAAAGTTATTGATGTATCGGTCCGGGCTATATTGCTCACTTATAGCGCCGCTGCAGGGTGGCAGACAGCTTGCGTTGCAACGGTTCCGGGGTCTCCCCCTCGATCAATTTGCTAATCAAATCAAAGCAGTGCCACGCCAGCTGGCGGTTATCCTGGCGGATGGTATCCACCGGGATCGTCAGCGAATCGTAGAGATAGTGATCGTCAAAACTGGCTAACCTGATATCGCTTTGCAGCAGGTTATGCTGGCCCATATAGCGCAGCACCCCTTCCAGCAGCCCGCAGGCGGCGGCGAAGAGCGCTTTCGGCGGACGCCCCAGGCGGGCGCAGAGTTCAGCAAACATCTCGTATCCGGAGCTCGGATGATAGTTGCCGTGAATGATCCACTCGGGCCGCAGCGCCACACCGGCCTCACGCAGCCCTTGCTTAAAGCCTTCCAGGCGGTCGCGCGTGGGCGACAGGCGGGGCTGGCCGCCGAGAAAGTAGAACTCATCAGGATGCTGGCGCGCAATGTCCGCCACCAGTTCGGTCGTCGGGGTAATGGAATCGGTGATCACCAGCGGCAGCGCGCTGTCGTTGATGTGGCGGTCAAACAGAACCACCGGCAGCTGCTCGCTCAGCTTATGGTAGTCCGCGTCGTTGAGCATGCTGGAGGCCACAATCAGCCCGTCCACCTGGCGCGCCACCATGTTGTTCACCACCACCGTCTCCTGCCCCGGGTTTTCATCGCTGCAGGAGATCAGCAGCTGAACGCCCGCCTCGCGGCACAGCGTTTCCAGCTCGTGAGAAAAGACGGCAAAACCGTAGTTGGTGATCTCCGGGACCACCAGACCAATGGTGTGGCTGCGGTTATCGCGCAGCGAGCGGGCGTGAATGCTGGGCTGATAGTGGTGCTCTTTTGCAATTGCCAGCACGCGCTCGCGCGTCTCTTCCGCCACGCGAAGCTCTTTGCTGCGACCGTTCAGGACCAGGCTGGCGGTGGCTTTTGACACACCCGCCAGCTCCGCGATGTCTTTAATGGTGACGCGTTTTGTTTTTCTCACAACGACTTAGATCCGGCTGCCAAAACCCTCATTCTATCATGCAGGCGCGCAGCGACCAGTAGCGTAATGTGATATCGGACGCACCTTCGAATCGCACCCGGGCCGGATGGTCAGGAAAATAGCGGCTGCTCATCACCCCTTCACCGTGATTGATGAAAATTTCAACGCTGGAACGGTCGCACAGAACGCGCAAATGACGGACGTCGCCCTGCCAGTAGCGGTTCAGCATTTCATCGGTTTTCAGGCTCGCGCGTTCAAGACGTATGCCCTGCTCATCAACCGTGAGACGCAGCGCGCCGCCAAAATCGACATTCACCTGCGATGCGCCCAGCTCAAACTCCAGGCGCGTGGCGTCCAGGTCTGGCGCGTCGCTGGCGCGTCCCTGCCAGCGCTGCTCATCTT
>NZ_QPFW01000062.1:0-2708 GCF_008122455.1 Enterobacter sp. C6 | reverse complement strand
CTCAGGATCGCCGTCAGCGTACCCGCCTGTAAATACGCGTTTGCCGAATACTCAAATGTCTGCACAATGCCCAGCCCCGCCGCGGCAGCCGCCAGGTGAGCATTACTTTCGTTTACGCCGAGATAATGCGGAATATTGATTTCCAGCGCCTCGCCGTTTTTTCTGAAGCGAAACGGAAATGCCCGCCCGGTGACGGGCGAAAGGTAGCTGATAAGCTTGTGGCCGTTGCACAGCTCCTGCGGATAGGCCGGGACGCCATGATTTTTCAGGTAGCCCGGCGTCGCGCAGGTCACCATCTCAGCGTTGCCAATATGGCGTGCGATAAGGGTCGAATCGTCCAGCGGACCGCCGCGGATGACGCAGTCTACGTTACCGCTAATGAGATCGACCGGCCGGTCGGCCACGCCAAGGTCGATGCGGATTTCCGGATAACGCTGCATAAAATCCGGAAGCCGAGGGATAAGCACGTCGCGGGCGGTGGAGCCGCCCACGTCAACCCGCAAATGCCCTTTGGGCGTCGCGCGGGAAACGCGAAACGCGGTGTCGATATCTTCGATATCTATCAAGATCCTGAGCGCTTTTTCATAGTAATCCGCCCCTTCCGGCGTCGCGACCACCCGGCGAGTCGTCCGGTGCAGGAGACGTATCTCCAGATGCGCCTCAAGCGATTTCACCAGCTTGCTCAGGGTGGCGATGGGCATGTTCAGCGAGTCCGCCGCGCGGGTAAAGCTGCCGGTTTCCACCACCCGGGTAAAAGCGCGCATCGCCATGAGCTGGTCCATTAGGCTCCCCTGATTATTTCTGTATGTGAATAGTCATTTTCATTTTTGCTGGTTTTTCACTAATCCTGCAAGGGCTAAAGTTTGTCCAACGCAAACCCAACAAAAGGTAAATGACATGAACACGACTCTCTCAGGAAAAATCGCACTGGTCACCGGCGGCAGCACCGGCATCGGTCTTGCCACGGCGCAGGAGCTGGCGGCCCAGGGCGCGAAGGTGTACATCACCGGACGACGTCAGGCCGAGCTGGACGCGGCGGTAGCTGAAATTGCTTCAACGGCAGTGGGCATTCGCGCTGACGTGTCAAAACTGGCGGACCTGGACGAGGTTTATGCCCGGATAGCCAAAGAAGAAGGCCGCCTCGATATTCTTTTCGCCAATGCGGGTGGCGGCGATATGCTGCCGCTGGGCGCGATAACCGAAGAGCAGTTTGACCGGATTTTCGGCACCAACGTCCGCGGGGTGCTGTTTACGGTACAGAAGGCGCTGCCGCTGCTCTCCGCCGGTTCCTCGATTATTCTTACCGGCTCGACGGTGTCCATTAAGGGGACGGCCAACTTCAGCGTCTACAGTTCCAGCAAAGCCGCCGTGCGCAATTTTGCCCGCTCCTGGGCGCTGGATTTGCAGGGCCGTGGGATCCGCGTCAACGTGGTGAGTCCGGGTCCAATCAAAACGCCGGGTCTCGGCGATCTGGTGCCGGAAGAACACCGTCAGGGGCTTTACGACGCGCTGGCCGCGCAGGTGCCGCTGGGGCGTTTAGGCGCGCCGGGTGAGGTGGGTAAAGCGGTGGCGTTTCTGGCCTCCGACGCGGCCAGCTTTATTAACGCCACCGAGCTGTTCGTGGACGGCGGGATGGCCCAAATCTAATCCAGACTGCGCCAGCAGCGGACGTCACGGCCCTCGTGAGAGGGCTGTAACGGCTGGGGACGCTCACACCCCTGCGTTGCCATCGGACAACGGTCGCGGAAGAAACAGCCTTCGGGCAGGCGGCGGTTGCCGGGAAGCTCCGTTTTCCGTAAGGCCAGCGTCTCATCCAGCGGTTCACCGGTGCGGGGAACAGAGTCGAGCAGCAGACGGGTGTAAGGATGGCGCGGCTCGCCAAGCACCTGCGCGGCGCTGCCCAGCTCCACAATCTGCCCAAGGTACATCACCGCCACGCGGTCGCTCATGTGCCTGACCACCGAGACGTTATGTGAGATCAACACGTAGGTCAGATTACGCTGCTGTTGCAGGGTCACCAGCAGGTTGAGGATCTGCGCCTGCACGGAGATATCCAGCGCGCTGGTGGGTTCATCGAGCACGATAATATCCGGATCGGACGAGAGCGCCCGGGCGATGGCAATGCGCTGGCGCTGCCCGCCGGAGAAGGCGTGCGGAAGCCGGTCGAGATACTCCGGGCGAATGCCCACCTGCAGCGCCAGGTTTTCAGCCAGGTGACGACGCTCGCGCTCGCTGCTGCGCTTTTGCACCCATACCGGCTCGGTGATGATGCGCCAGACCGGCAGGCGCGGGTCGAGCGAGGAGAGCGGATCCTGAAACACCATCTGCATGCCGCCCGCGTGGTGCGCCCGCTGGCAGGCGCCGGTGCTGGGCTTAAGCATGCCCATCAGCAGCTGGGCCAGCGTGCTTTTCCCGCAGCCGGATTCCCCGACAATGCCAAGCGTCTCTCCCCGACGGATCTCCAGGTCGAGCCCGTTGAGCGCATGGACCTGTTCCGTCACGCGACCCAGCCAGTTTTTGCGCGCCGCAAAGTTCACGTGCACGCTATCCAGTTCCAGCAGTACATCAGACATGGGCTTTCTCCCGTTGTGGATACCAGCAGGCAGCCTGTTGGCCCTCTGCGCCAGTGGGCTGTAAGCGCGGCGTTTCGCTGCATTTCGCCCCGGCGGCAAAGCAGCGCTCGCGGAACGCGCATCCCTGCGGAAGCT
>NZ_QPFW01000061.1:0-2678 GCF_008122455.1 Enterobacter sp. C6 | reverse complement strand
CGGAAGCGGCGCGCCTCTCGGGGATTCGCACCACCCGCTACAAGGTGGCGGCCTACGTGATTGCCTCCCTCTTGGCGGGCCTGGGCGGGATTATGCTGGCCTCGCGCATTGGCTCGTCGCAGGTAAACGCGGGCGGCGGTTACCTGATGGATGCGGTGGCGGCGGCGTGGATCGGCTTCTCGCTGGCCGGGTCCGGCAAGCCGAATGCGCTGGGGACCCTGGTCGGGGCGGTTATTCTCGGCGTGCTGTCGAACGGGCTGGTGATGCTCTCCGTGCCGTATTACGCCATGGACATTATAAAAGGGCTGGTGCTCGCGGTAGCGCTGGCGATTACGTACATACAAAAACGCTGACAACACAACGGGATAAAAAATGAAAAAGATTGCACTCTCTTTGGTGGCATTAGGGTTATTCACCGCTCTGCCTGGCTTCGCGGCCACGCCCGCACCGCTTCCGGCGGCCATTGCCAATCATGACGGCCCGATCCGCATCGCGGTGATCCGTAACCTCGGCTCAGACGACAACACCACGCAGTTTATTGCCGGGGCCATTCAGGAAGGGAAGAAGCTTGGCTTTAAGGTCAGCACCTTTTTAAGCAACGGGGACGACGCCAAATTCCAGGACTTCGTGAACCAGGCCATCAGCCAGAAGTACGACGGGATTATCCTTTCTCAGGGCCGCGATCCGTACTCCACCGCGCTGGTGAAAAAGGCGGTGGACGCCGGGATCAAAGTCGCCGTCTTTGATACGGCGGTTAACGGCGAGATCCCGGGCGTGACCGTCACCCAGCAGGACGATGCCTCCCTGACGAACCTCTCCTTCGGCCAGCTGGCGAAAGATTTCAACGGCAAGGCCAATATCGTCAAGCTGTGGGTGGCGGGCTTCCCGCCGATGGAGCGTCGTCAGGCGGCGTATAAAGAGTTGCAAAAACAGTACCCGGACATCAAAGAGCTGGAGTCTATCGGCGCGGTCTCCTCTGACGTGCAGGGCGACACCGCCAACAAGGTGGGTGCGATTCTGGCGAAATACCCGAAAGGTAAAATCGACGCCATCTGGGGAACCTGGGACGCCTTCAGCCAGGGCGCCTACAAAGCGCTGAAAGAGAACGGCCGCACCGAGATCAAACTCTACAGCATCGACATCTCCAACCAGGATTTGCAGCTGATGCGCGAGCCGGGCAGCCCGTGGAAGGTGAGCGTGGCGGTGGATCCGAAGCTGATTGGGGCGACCAACGTGCGTCTGGTGGCGAACAAAATTGCCGGGGAAGCCACGCCTGCGACCTACGATTTTAAGGCGGCCGCTATTCCGCAGGCGCTGCTGACCGCCCAGCCGGGTGCGGTGAATGTGGCGTCGCTGGGGAAAATCATTCCGGGCTGGGGCCAGACGGAAGATTTTATCGCGCCGTGGTTTGCGACGCTGGAAGCCAGGTCAAAATAATGCCCGGTGGCGCTTCGCTTACCGGGCCTACGGTGTTGTAGGCCGGATAAGACGAAGCCGCCATCCGGCGAAAGGACTCAACTATGTCTGCATTACCTCAACCCGAATACAGCCGCAACATGCGGCTGATTGGTCATAGCGATCAGGGCGGTCGCTCGGACGGCGTGCAGCTGATGGTGCACCGCGGTTTCGCCTGGATCGGCCATATGGTGTCGCAGGGCTTTTCGATTGTCGACGTGCGCGACCCGAAAAACCCGAAAGCGGTGGGCTACGTGCCCGCGCCGCCCGGCACCTGGAACGTGCATCTGCAGGCGCATGATGACCTGCTGCTGGTCATCAACGCCCGTGATCTGTTTGCCGATGCCCGCTTTGCCGACGAAAAGGTCTACTACACCCGGCAGGTGGGGGAGACCGTCCGCGATTTGCAGGACAAAGGCTGGAGCGCCGGGCTGCGCGTGTTTGATATCTCCACGCCGGACAGGCCGCGCGAAATCGGCTTTCTGTCGCTGAGCGGAATCGGCATTCACCGCATCTGGTACGTCGGTGGCCGCTGGGCGTACGTGTCGGCGCTGATCGACGGTTTTACTGACTACATCTTTCTGACGATCGATCTGGCCGACCCGCGTAAGCCTGAGGTGGCAGGGCGCTGGTGGCTGCCGGGGATGAACCAGGCCGAAGGCGAACAGCCGAACTGGCCGGAAGGGAAACGCTACGCGCTCCACCATGCGATTATTGCCGGCGATACCGCGTACGGCAGCTGGCGCGACGGCGGCCTGACGCTGCTGGACGTGAAGGATCGTACCCGGCCTAAGCTCATTAGCCACCGTAACTGGAGTCCGCCGTTTGGCGGCGGCACGCACACCGCGCTGCCGCTGCCGGACCGCGATCTGCTGGTGGTGCTGGATGAAGCGGTGCTCGACAACCAGGAGGACGGGGAGAAGCTGATCTGGCTGTTTGATATCCGCGAGCCGTCGAACCCGGTAAGCATCTCTACCTTCCCACAGCCGGACGAAACTGACTACGTGGCGAAAGGGGCGCATTTCGGGCCGCATAATCTGCACGAGAACCGGCCGGGGAGCTTTGTCAGCTCCACGCTGATTTTTGCCACGTATCAGAATGCGGGCGTGCGCGCGTATGACATTTCCAATCCGTATCGTCCGGTTGAAACGGGTGCGCTGGTGCCTGCCGCGCCGGCGAAAATGATGGATACCCGCCCGAATCGCCCGCAGGTGATCCAGTCG
>NZ_QPFW01000060.1:0-2544 GCF_008122455.1 Enterobacter sp. C6 | reverse complement strand
GGCAATCACCATAAACAGCACGTAGGAGCCCACGTCGCGCCCGGTTTTGTCGGCGGCTTCTTTCATGCGCGCGGCGGTCGGAGCGAAGGCGGCAGGCGTGTTCACACCTTTACCGAAGCAGAAGTTAAAGTCGGCGTATTTCGCCGAGAATTCCATTCCCGCGTCGCTCTGCCCGGCGCAAATCACCTTCATCGGCACCGACGGCTGCGGGCTGACGCGGCAGTCGTTCATGGTGAAGAAGTCACCCTTGAAATCGCTTTTGCCGGTACCCCACAGATCGCGCAGCACCTGCACGTACTCGGTCAGGTAGTCGTAGCGACGCGAGAAGTAATCGTCCCCCGGCCAGAGCCCCATCTGCTCGTACTCCGGTTTCTGCCAGCCGGTGACCAGGTTGACGCCAAAGCGCCCGCCGGAGATAGAGTCGATGGTGGAGGCCATACGCGCCACGATCGCTGGCGGTAAGGTGAGCGTGGCGGCGGTGGCGTAGATCTGGATCCGCGAGGTGACCGCGGCCAGCCCGGCCATCAGGGTGAAGGACTCCAGGTTGTGATCCCAGAATTCGGTTTTGCCGCCGAAGCCGCGCAGCTTGATCATCGAAAGCGCAAAGTCGAAATGGTAGTGCTCCGCTTTCTGCACGATGGCTTTATTCAGCTCAAAGGTCGGCATGTATTGCGGTGCAGTGGTCGAGATAAGCCAGCCGTTGTTGCCGATGGGTACAAATACGCCAATTTTCATCACGAACCTCTCTTCATTACGTCGCAGGTGTAACGGTGTTTTTGCAAAGGCAGTGCCAGTTTTGAAAATGGCTGTGTTATTAATGTGTTAATCATAAGTTGGTGGATTGATGCGGCTAAATGTGGACTAACTGGTCAAAAACATTGCACAGAAAACAGGCATTCATGCGCGATCGGAGTGCAGGATGTCGTGGCGAGACGGGGGTTTTGCTATGCTGAGGGCAACGCAGAATAAGGAGAGCGGGAATGACACAAGGCGCAGTGAAAACACCAGGTAAACGTTCGCAGGCGGTGAGCGCCAAGAAGCAGGCGATCCTCAGCGCGGCGCTGGAGACCTTTTCGCAGTTTGGTATTCACGGCACGCGCCTGGAGCAGGTGGCGGAGCAGTCCGGGGTATCCAAAACCAATCTGCTCTACTACTACCCGTCGAAAGAGGCGCTGTATGTCGCGGTGATGCAGCAGATCCTCGATATCTGGCTGGCGCCGCTGAAAGCGTTCCGCGAAGAGCTGGCCCCGCTGGTGGCGATCAAAGAGTACATTCGCCTGAAGCTGGAGGTGTCGCGCGATTACCCGCAGGCATCACGGCTGTTTTGTCTTGAGATGCTGCAGGGGGCGCCGCTGTTGCAGGCGGAGCTCACCGGAGATTTAAAACAGCTGGTGGACGATAAGTCGGCCATTATCGCCGGATGGGTGGCCAGCGGAAAACTGGCCCCGGTCGATCCGCATCATCTGATCTTTATGATTTGGGCCTCCACCCAGCATTACGCTGACTTTGCGGCCCAGGTCGAGGCGGTGACCGGAAAAACGCTCCAGGACGAAGCGTTTTTCCACAGCACCCTGGAAAACGTGCAGCGGATGATTATTGAAGGGATCCGCCTGCGTTAGTTCCCCGGTGGGAGAGGGCAGCTTAAGTCGCCCTCTTCACACTGCATCAGCGAGGCCAGAAACGCTTCGCGCTCCACGGTTTTTTCCGCCAGGCACTGATTCACGATCATCGGCTGAACGCTTCCCCCTTCCGTCCCCGAACCGATAAACGCACAGTCCGCATCGCGCAGGGCAATCCACGCCTGCTGCGCCTTTTTCAGCAGCTCGCGCTGGGGGGCAGCCGCACGCTTGATGGCGGCCTGATAGGTCTGGTTGAGCTTTTTATCGGCAGCCTGGTACTGCTGCGCGCTACAGGTATTCAGTTCAAGCTGAGTGGTCGCTTTGTCGCACTCGTCGGCCAGCGCGCTGGCGCTCAGCAGCAGTGCTGCACCTGCGATAAGAAATCGTTTCATACACTCCCCAATTAAATAAGGCTCCGTCTCCGGAGCCTTATTAGCACAGCGTTAGCCGATTGTCATCAGGCTGGCGTTACCGCCTGCCGCCGCGGTATTGACGCTGAGCGAGCGTTCTACATACAGGCGTTCCAGCAGCAGGTTGGTTTCCCCACGGGCGAAGCCCTGTACCGAAACAATCGGCCCGCTGCGGGCCGCCACCTGCTCGCAGAGTTCGCGCAGCTGGTCGGAATCACCGTGATAAATCACGGCATCAAACGGCTGCGTCAGCAGCGCATCGGCTTTCGCGAAGTGAATGCGGGCCGAGACCGCTTTCGGCAGCTGTTTGGCGAGATCGCGATGTAGCGCATCGTCCGGCCACAGCACTTCACACCCGGTTGCCATCGCGGCGGCCAGCTGCACCAGCGCGTCCTGCTCGTTATCGGCCACGCACAGTACGCGCTCGCGCGGCATGAGCGTCCAGGTGTTGCGCTCGCCGGTTGGCCCCGGCAGCAGACGCTGCGTACCGGCCTGTGCCAGCTCGCCATACTGCT
>NZ_QPFW01000059.1:0-2541 GCF_008122455.1 Enterobacter sp. C6 | reverse complement strand
TGCCGTCGCTGGTGACGGAGGCCGCCGTGACGTTCAGCGCCCCGCCGGACAGCAGGGTGCCGCCAGACTGCTGGCTGACCGCGCCGGTCTGGCTGAGGGTCAGGCCATTCACGCCGCTGATGGCGCCGCTGTTGCTGAGCGTGCCGCCGGTCAGCGTCAGGTTTTTCGCCGCCCACTGGCCCTGGTTCGCCAGCGTCGCGGCCTGCAGCGTCGCCGCACCCAGCGCGGTGATCCTGCTGCCTGCGGTTCCGGTGAGCGTATCGGCCAGCGTCATCTGCAGCGCATCGGCGCTCTGCACCGCCCCGCTGTTGGTGAGCGACCGGGCGTTAAGCAGAATGTTCTGTGCCTGCCAGCTGCCGGCGTTGGTCACTGCCCCGGACGCAATCGTCAGCGCGCCCTGGGTAAGAAGCTTGCCGCCTGCGCCGTTGATCAGCTCCTGCTGCGGCGCGGCCATCGCCATGCGCGCCATCAGCCGCTGCTGCCCCTGAACGGTCAGGCTCTGCAGACCGGTCAGGGTGCCCTGGTTGTTAATGCTGTTCTGACGCAGCGAGAGGGTGTTCCCCTGCACGGTACCGCTGTTTTTAAGCGTGCTGCCGCCGAGCGTCACATCGCCCTCGCTGAGGAGCTGCCCGCGGTTATCCAGCGTCTGTGCGGTGATATCCGCCCGGCCCTGGCTCATCAGCGAGCCGGTTGAGGTCAGCGTGCCGCCGGTCGTGGCCGTCAGCGTTCCCTGGCTGAGCAGAGACCCGCCGTGCGTCCAGTCGCTGGCGCGGATGTCCGCACCGTTCCCCTGCAGCGTGCCCTGCGTGGTCAGCTGGCCTGCATCCAGCGTCAGCATGCCGCCGGAGAGGGTGCGCGAGGTCGCGCCCGTGGTCAGCGTGGTGCCGGTGAGCGCCAGGCCGTTCGTTCCCTGCATCAGCCCGCCGTTGTTCATATCGCGGGCAGTGAGGGACAGCGTACCGCCCGTGATGCGCCCCGGGTTCGCCAGGGTATCCGCGGTGAAGGCGGTCGCGCCGCCGCTCTGCAGCAGCCCGGTATTCGTTAACGCCCCGCTGAGCGTGCCGCTGAGTCCCGTCTGCCCGTTCACCGTGCCGCTGTTGGTGAGGGTGGTGCCGGTCATGCCCAGCGTGGCGCCCTGCAGCGTACCGGCGTTCATCAGCTGTCCGCCCGCCAGCGTGAAGCCGCCGCCGGAGAGCCATTTACCGTTCAGCTCGTTGATAAAGCGGTCGGCGGTGGCGTTAACCGCGTTGCTGCCCTGCATCAGGCCGCTGTTGCGCAGCTCAGTACCGCCTGCTGTCAGCGTTTTGCCCGCCACCGTGCCGCTGCTGGTCAGCGTCGTCGCGTTAAGCGCGGCATCGTCGGTGGCAACGATGTTCCCCGTGTTGGTCAGGGCAGTGCTCAGGCCCAAATCCAGGCTCTGCGCCTGAATATCGCCCCGGTTCGTCAGGTCGCTGCCCCGCAGGGTGAACCCGCCCTTCACCAGCAGCAGGCCGGCGTTATCGAGCGTGTCGAGGGATACGTTCAGAGGACTGCCGCTCACCAGCTGCCCGGTGGCGCCGTTGCTCAGCGCGCGGGTGGTCAGCGCCAGCGTGTCGTTACCCTGGAGAATCCCGGTGTTGTTCAGCTGCGCAGCCTTTACCGTGAGGGCTTTCCCGGCCAGCTGGCCGTCGTTGAACAGCTGCGCCGCCGTCAGCGTGAACAGGTTCTGGCTGAGCAGGGCGCCCGTGTTATCCAGCCTGCCGGTCGCGGAAAGCGTCAGGGCATCCAGCGTCTGAACGCTGCCCTGGTTGTTCAGGCTCCCGGCGTCAAGCGTCGCGCTGCGCCCCTGAAGGCTGCCCGCGTTGCTGAGGGTTTGTCCGCTGAGCGTCAGGGTCTCGCCGCCCGTCACCTGCCCCTGAGGCTGGTTCGTGAAGGTGTTCCCGGACCAGGCCAGCGTGCTGCTGCCCTGAAGCAGGCCGCTGTTCTGCAGGTCGCCCCGCAGGGTCAGCACTTTTGCCAGCAGCTGGCCCCGGTTATCGGTCCTGTCGGCCTGGACGTCCAGCGCCTGCTGGCTGAGCACCTTACCGCTGTTGGTCAGCGTGCCGGTTACCGCCGCCGTCACGCCCGTTTCCCCCAGCGCGTTACCGGTGTTCATCCACTCACCGGTGGCGAGGTTCAGGGTGTTGCCCTGCAGCAGCCCGGCGTTGTTCAGGGTGGTGTGGTGCAGCTCGAGCGCGCCACCGGAGAGCAGCATGCCCGCCTGCTGGTTGCTGAGCTGTGCCCCGGTCGCCGTCAGGGAATGTGTCCCCTGCAGCGTGCCGCCGTTGGTCACCGACGCGCTGTTAAACTGCGCGTCGGTACCGGCCATCAGCCCGCTGTTCGTCAGGCTGGCGGCGGTCAGCGTCAGGCCGTTCCGGGCAATCACCCGCCCGTCGGCATCGTTGCTGGCCTGTCGGGTCAGGTTCAGCAGCAGCGCGGTGGCGCTGAGCTCGCCGCTGTTGGCCAGCGTGTCGCCGCCGAGCGTCAGCGTTCCGCTGCTGCGCAGCGCGCCACGGTTAGTGA
>NZ_QPFW01000058.1:0-2490 GCF_008122455.1 Enterobacter sp. C6 | reverse complement strand
TCGCGTCGCTGTGCAGCGTCTGGCGTTGCAGGTTGGACACCGACACGGTATCGAAATCCAGCAGCGTCATCCTGCCCACGCCCGCCGCGGCAAGATACTGCGCGGCGGCGCAGCCCAGACCGCCCAGACCGACAACCAGTACGCTGGCTGCCTTGAGCGCTTCCTGGCCCTCGAAATCGAATCCGCGCAGCACAATCTGGCGGTTGTAGCGCATCATCTCCGGGTCGCTCAGCTCCACCGTCATGTCAGCCTCCGAACAGGTGGTTAAAGCGCTCGACCTCAACCCACTCGCCGGCTTCCACGTTGCCGCGCTCGCGCTCCAGCACGATAAAGCAGTTGCCCTGGCTGAAGGAGCTGAAAATGTGCGAGCCCTGGTGCCCGGTGGTGCTCACTTCGAGCTCGCCGTCCGCGCTGCGCGCCAGAATGCCGCGCTGGAAATCGAGGCGGCCCGGTGATTTTTTCAGGCGCGTGGCGGCACGCACGCGCACGCGTTCCGGCAGCGGGTTAGCATTGTTGCCGGAAAGCTTCGCCAGCAGCGGGATCGCCAGCTGGTAGAAGGTGAGTGCCGCCGAGACCGGGTTACCCGGCAGGCCGCAGAACCAGCTGTGTGAAAGCTTGCCAAACGCGAACGGCTTGCCCGGCTTGATCGCCAGCTTCCAGAAGGCGATTTCACCCAGCTCTTCAAGAAGGGTTTTGGTGTAATCCGCTTCGCCCACGGAGACGCCGCCGGAGCTGATGACCACGTCGGCTGCGTTATCCGCCTCGATAAACGCGGCGCGCAGTTTTTCCGGATCGTCAGGAATGATGCCGAGGTTAATCACTTCGCAGCCCAGCTGCTCCAGCATCAGGTGTACCGCCAGGCGGTTGGTGTCGTAAATCTGGCCGTCCTGCAGCGGCTGCCCCGGAAGCTGTAGCTCGTCGCCGGTGGAGAAAACGGCAACGCGCACTTTACGGATAACGTCGATGTCCGCGATGCCGAGCGAGGCCAGGACCGGCAGCTCCGCCACCGTCAGCTTCTGTCCGGCAGCAAAGACCGTCGCGCCGAAGGTAATGTCCTCGCCGGTACGGCGGATGTTCTGGCCCGCTTTGACGCTCGCGGTAAAACGCACGCCGTCGTCGGTCTGTTCGGTCTCTTCCTGCATCACCACGGCGTCGCAGCCTGCCGGAACCGGTGCGCCGGTCATAATGCGCACGCAGGTGCCCGCAGGCCATTCACCGCTAAACGGCTGACCCGCAAAGGCTTTACCCGCCACCGGCAGGGCGTTACCCGTCTGGAGATCCGCCAGGCGTACCGCGTAACCGTCCATCGCGGAGTTATCAAACCCCGGCACGTTAAGCGGAGAGACGATATCGCGTGCGGCAATACGGCCAAAACAGCGCACGAGGGGCAGCGTCTCAACGTCATGCAGCGGGGAAACTCGGTCAAGCATCTGCGTGAGTGCCGTCTCAAGCGGCATCAGTCCGGCGGTAAAATCCATGGTGGGCTCCTGCGGAGTAACAACGAAAGCGTCCATTATGGCAGAAAAGTGCGGCTAACTGTATGACCGAAGGGTGCACGCTTTACATCACTGTTACGTCTTTCTATATTCAAAAATCATCTGAAGTTTCGTCGACGATAATGATATTTATAGAAAAAGCCGCAAAACAGGCTAACGGGTGATGCGAATGGTTAAGGCGGTAATCGCAATTCATGGCGGGGCCGGGGCAATCACCCGAGCACAGCTCACGCCTGAGCAGGAAAAACGTTACATCGACGCGCTGTACGCCATTGTGGAAATGGGCCAGAGAATGCTGGAAGCGGGCGAAAGCGCGCTGGACGTGGTCACCGAGGCGGTGCGCCTGCTGGAAGAGTGCCCGTTATTTAACGCGGGGATCGGTTCGGTCTTTACCCGGGATGAAACGCACGAGCTGGATGCCTGCGTGATGGACGGCGTCACCCTGAAAGCGGGGGCCGTGGCAGGCGTCAGCCACCTGCGTAACCCGGTGCTGGCCGCGCGTCTGGTGATGGAAGCGAGTCCGCACGTGCTGCTGACGGGCGCGGGGGCGGAGAGGTTTGCCTTCGAACATGGAATGGAGCCGGTATCGCCGGATCTGTTTTCCACGGAAGCGCGCTATCAGCAGCTCCTGGAAGCCCGTTCGGCGGGCATGACGCAGCTTGACCACAGTGCGCCGCTTGATGAAACCACCAAAATGGGCACGGTCGGCGCGGTGGCGCTGGATAAAGCCGGGAACCTCGCGGCGGCGACGTCAACGGGCGGGATGACCAACAAGCTTCCCGGACGCGTCGGCGATAGCCCGCTGCCGGGCGCCGGCTGCTATGCCAATAACGCGACGGCGGCGGTGTCGTGTACCGGAACCGGGGAAGTGTTTATCCGCGCCCTCGCGGCCTATGACATCACCGCGCTGATGGATTACGGCGGCTTAAGCCTGAGCGAGGCCTGCGAGCGCGTGGTTATGGAAAAACTGCCTGCCCTGGGCGGCGTCGGTGGG
>NZ_QPFW01000057.1:0-2384 GCF_008122455.1 Enterobacter sp. C6 | reverse complement strand
GCGGGCATGCTGCTTTCCGCTGCCGGACAGTTTGGCAGCGAAATGTGGCAGCCGAGCGTGGCCTCTGCCGCGGCGGGGACCTCGCCGCTGGAAGAAGACAAGGTGGCGTGTGAAAAGCACTCCGGGCCGCAGTATCTGGCGGAAGGTTCTAAAAGCGTCTTTATCAATGGCCAGCCCGCGGTGCGCGCGAAAGATCGCACCACCTGCGAAGGCACCGTGTCCGACGACGTCTCCCCGAACGTGATCATCGGCGGGGACACGCTCACGGTCCGCGATATCAAAAGCGGTAAAACGCCGGGTCTTGCGCTGGGGATGATTGCGCTCTCCCTGCTGCGCGGGCGTCCGGGCAAGATCCTGAAAAACATGCCCTGCGCGCTGGCCGCGGCCGGCGGCGGGATGCTGGCGGATATGGCCGTCAACGCCGTGTTTGGCTCCTCGCACCCGGTCCACGCCGCCACCGGCGTGAAGGTGCTGAACGACGACGATGAACTCGACTTCTCGCTGCCGGGGCGCTTCCCGCTTCGCTGGCAGCGCAGCTACAACAGCCTGACCACCCGCGAAGGGCTGTTTGGTCTGGGCTGGGCAACGACTTTTGACAGCTATCTGACGCTGGAAGATAACAATGCGACCTGGTTCGATGAAACCGGGCGCGAGCTGAGCTTCGAGCTGCCGCCTGTCGACCGTGCGTTTTACAGCATCAGCGAAGGCATCATTATCCGCCGCAATGAGAACGGCGACGTGGCGATTGCCGACGATGACGGCGCGGTGTGGCGTCTGTACAAACCGACCCGCATGAATCCTTCTATCCTGCGTCTGGCCTCCCTTAGCGACGAGTACGGCAATGCGCTGCTGACGGCGTGGGACGAGCACGGCAGGCTGGTCGGCCTTCACGACGAGCCGCGGGCAATCGACGTCACCCTGCGCTATGAAGATGAACGATTCCCACATCGCGTTACCGCTGCCAGCCATTTCGACGGCAACCAAACCTGGCCGCTGATGCAGTGGGGCTACGACGCGCGCGGCCAGCTGGCGAGCGCGACAGATGCCTCCGGCGTGGTGACGCGTGAATACCGCTATAACGAACACGGCCTGATGGTCTGGCACCGGATGCCGGGCGGGCTGGAGAGCGAATACCGCTGGCAAAAATTCGACCACTGGCGCGTGGTGGAAAACCGCACCAGCACCGGCGACGGGTGCCGCTTTAGCTATGATTTAGCCGCCGGGCTGACGACCGTCGAGCACTACGATGGCCAGACGCGCCGCCACTACTGGAACGCGCAGAATCTGATTGTCCGCTACGTAGACGAGCGCGGTGAAAACTGGCGCTACGAGTGGGATGATAACGAGCTTCTCACGCGTCGCATCGATCCGCTCGGCAACGCCGTCACCTTCGTCTACGACGAGATGGGCAACCGGGTGCAGGAGACCGATGCCGACGGCAATACCCGCACCACCACCTGGCTGGAGCACCGCGCGCTTCCCGCGGCCATTATCGAAGCCGACGGCAGCGCCACCCGGTTCTGGTACGACGAACATCACGGGATGAAGCGCGTGGTGGACCCGATGGGGCAGACGACGCAGCTGCGCCGGGACGCGTTCGGCCAGGTCGTGGAAGAGGTCGATGCCGCAGGCAACAGCCGCTATCAGGAGTACAACGAGGCCGGGCAGATCGTTCGTTCGACGGACTGTTCCGGGCGTATTACCCGCTACCGCTATCATCCGCTGGGCTGGCTGGTGGCCGAGACAGGCGCCGACGGCGAAGAGACGCGCTACCGCTACGACGCCGCAGGGCGTCCGGTGCAGCTTGACCGCCCGGAAGGCTGGACGGAATCGCTCAAATGGAACGAACGTGGCCTGCCGGTGAAGCATGCGGGCGCCGACGGGAAAGAGAGCGAGTTCAGATACGATGAGGCGGGGCGCTTAACCGCCACCCGTAATACGCAGGGTGAAGAGGTGCGCCGCCGCTGGGACAGCCGCGGGCGTCTGATTGCCCTGGAAAACGAGAACGGCGAAGCGTATCAGTTCCGCTGGGGGCCAGACTCGCTGCTGCTGGAAGAGGTGGGGCTCGATGGCGTAGCCTCGCAGTATCGCTATGATGCCTGCGGGCGCACGATAGCGCGCACGTTTGCCGCCGGTCATCCGGAGGCCATCACCCACGCCTTCGCCTGGAGCGCGAGCGGCCAGCTGGTCGCGCGCACCACGCCGGAAGGGCAGACACGCTACCACTACACGCCGTCAGGGCTGTTAAGCCGGATTGGGCTGCATCCTGCGCTTTCAGCCGACGCGTGGAGCACCGAGGCAGAGCAGGAGCTCGTCTTTGAGTATGATGCGCTCGGTCGCGTGACGCGCGAGGCGGGCGAGCACGGCGAGCTGGCGTGGGAGTA
>NZ_QPFW01000056.1:0-2312 GCF_008122455.1 Enterobacter sp. C6 | reverse complement strand
GACGGTATCAGCCAGCGTCACCAACGGCCACGGCAACACCGGAACGGGCGAGCGCGAAATCGTTATAGATGCCAACCTGCCGGGCCTGCGCGTCGATACCGTGGCGGGCGATGATGTGATCAACAGCATTGAACACGCTCAGAACCTGATTATCACCGGCTCAAGCGAAGGCCTGGCAGCGGGCGCGGCGCTGACGGTGACCGTCAACGGTAAAACCTACGCGGCCACCGTACTGTCGGACGGAACCTGGACGGCGGCCATTCCGGCGGTAGACGTCAGCGCGCTGAATGCGGGCACGGTTACCGTGACCGTGGAAGGCCAGAGCGCGGCGGGCAACCCGGTTTCCATCAGCCATGACGTGAAGGTCGATCTGGCGGCAGTCGCCATCAGCATTGACCCGATTGCTTCGGACGACGTGATTAACGCGGCGGAGAAAGGCGTGGACCTGGTGCTGTCCGGCTCCACCACCAACGTGGAAGAAAACCAGACCGTTACCATTACCTTCGGCGGCAAGTCGTACACCGCGACGGTGGATGCCAGCGGCAACTGGACGGCGACCGTACCGTCTGCCGATTTGGGCAGTCTGAAGGACGGCGATGCCAGCGTGCAGGTGAGTGTCACCAACGTGAACGGCAACAGCGCCACGGCTGGCCGCGAGTTCAGCGTGGACGCCACCGCGCCGACGGTGTCTATCGAGATCGTCAGCGACAACAACATCATCAATGCGGCCGAAGCGCAGCAGGATCTGGTGATTAACGGCGTGACCAACGCCGAAGCGGGACAGACCGTCACCGTGACCCTTAACGGCGTGGACTACGCCACCACCGTGCAGGCAAACGGCAGCTGGAGCGTGACCGTACCGTCCGCCGATCTGGGCGCGATTGCCGATGGGAACTACACCGTCAGCGCCGCCGTATCGGATAAAGCGGGTAACCCGGCCTCCGCGGACCGCGACGTGCTGGTTGATACCACCGTTCCACAGCTGACCATTCACACCGTTTCCGACGACGACGTGATCAACAGCGCCGAGCATGCGCAGGCCCTGATTGTCACCGGTTCCGTGACCGGCGCGGCGGCGGGCGACGTGGTCACCGTTACCCTCAACGGCAAATCGTACACCGCTACCCTGGACGCCTCCGGCAACTGGAGCGTGGGCGTGCCTGCGGCGGACGTCACCGCGCTGGCCGCCGGGGATTACACCATTACCGCGGCGCTGACTGATAAAGCGGGCAACAGCAACAGCGCCACGCACGGCGTGGAGGTGAACCTGACCGCGCCTGTGCTGACCATTGACACCGTTTCCGGTGACGATGTGATCAATAACAGCGAGAAAACCCAGGATCTGACGATTTCCGGTACGGCTTCCGGCCTGGCGGCAGGCGCGGCGGTGACCGTGATGCTGAACGGCAAAGCGTACAGCGCGCTGGTGGACGATAACGGGAAATGGACGACTACCGTTCCGGCGGATCAGGTGAGCCAACTGGGCGAAGCGTTGTATACCGTTACCGCATCGGCAACGGACAGCGTCGGCAACAATACCAGCACGTCACACACCGTGAACGTGGAATCCGTTCTGCCGGGCGTGATCGTCAACACCATTGCGGGCGACGACATTATTAACGCGGCGGAGCTGGCAGCCGGCCAGACCATCAGCGGTAAGGTGGTGAATGCCGAAGCGGGCAATACCGTGACCGTGACCATTGGCGGCAACAGCTACACCGCAACGGTGCAGAGCGATCTCACCTGGTCCGTTAACGTGCCGTCGGACGTGCTGACCGCGCTGGGCAACGGCGATTTGACCGTGTCAGCCAGCGTGACCAACGGCGTCGGCAACAGCGGATCCGCTGAGCGCGAGATCGTGATAGACGCTAACCTGCCGGGCCTGCGCGTGGATACCGTGGCGGGTGACGACGTGATCAACAGCATCGAACACGGGCAGAACCTGATTATCACCGGCACCAGCGAAGGGCTGGCGGCGGGGGCGGCGCTGACCGTGACCGTCAACGGCAAAACCTATCCGGCGACCGTGCTGGCGGACGGCACCTGGCGCGCGGCGATCCCGGCTGCGGACGTGGGTGCGCTGAATGCAGGCACGGTCACCGTGACCGTGGCAGGCCAGAGCAGCGCCGGTAATCCGGTCTCCATCAGCCACGATGTGACGGTGGATCTGGCGACCGTTGCCATCAGCATCGATGCGATTGCCGCCGACGACGTGATTAACGCCGCCGAGAAGGGCGCGGATCTGGTGCTCTCCGGGGCGACCTCGAACGTTGAGGAAAACCAGACCGTTACCATCACCTTCGGCGGCAAGA
>NZ_QPFW01000055.1:0-2277 GCF_008122455.1 Enterobacter sp. C6 | reverse complement strand
GCCGGTGATGTAGACGCGACGGCGGCCAAACCGGTCCGCCAGCCAGGCGAAGCAGGGTATCGTCAGGCAGCTGATCCCGCCGACCAGCAGGCCGATATTCAGGAACAGCTCGCGCGGCAGGCCGAGATTCTGCGTCGAGTAGTTCAGCGCAAAGGCGGTGACGATATACATCGTCAGCAGCTCGCACAGGCGCAGGGCGATAATTTTCAGAAAAGCGCCAGGGTGCCGAATCAGGGCTTCCATCACCGGCAGCCGCTTTTTGACGGCCGGTTTTTCCTGCTGCTTTTCGAACTCAGCCGACTCTTCCATCCCGTTACGGATCCACAGCGCGGCGATGACCAGCACGATGCTGAAGATGAACGGAATGCGCCAGCCCCAGCTCAGGAACTGCTCGTCGGTGGTGAGCTGGCTGATTAACGACACCAGCCCTGTAGAAAGTAACAGCCCTACGCCGTACCCGACCTGCACGCCGCTGCTGTAAAACGCTTTCTTATTTTTTGGCGCGCTCTCAACGGATAACAGCGCCGCACCGCCCCATTCGCCGCCTACCGCGAAGCCCTGAATGGCGCGTAATGTCACCAGCAACACTGGGGCCCACCAGCCAATGGCGGAAAACGACGGGAGAATGCCAATCAATGCGGTGGCGATCCCCATCATCCAGACGGTGAGCATCAGCATGCGCTTGCGGCCAAGACGGTCGCCGAAGTGGCCGAAGATCACCCCGCCCAGCGGGCGAAACAGAAAGCCGACGCCGAAGGTGGCAAACGCGGCGAGCGTGCCCATCGCGGGGCTGACCTGGGGAAAAAACTCGCGGTTGAACACCAGCGCGGCGGTAATGCCGTAAAGCAGAAAATCATACCAGTCGACGACGGCACCCGCGAAGCTGCCGAGTGCGGCGCGGCGGGCACGATTGAGCGAAGGGGTCTCCTCGTTGGGACGATCGGAGATGAGGGTGGAGTCCATAGTTGTCCTGTCTGCACTTATTTTTAATTATTGGTATAAGAAAAGGTCACTCACATTGCGCCCGTCATATAAACGGAACCTATGAGACTACCGCGACAGGGGGCCTGTGCAAACTGATTTTATTTCCTGATGGGTAATGCAAAACGGCTACGCTATGCTTAATAAAGAGCGAAGCGACTGAGGAAGGGAAGATGTGTCGTAAAGAGGCGTTGGTCTGTCTTGCTGCATTACTTATCAGCCAGAGCGTGCAGGCGGTGAGCTATCCTTTACCGCCGGCGGGCAGCCGTCTGGTAGGGAGTTCGCAGGTCATTATCGTGCCGGATCATAATACATTACCGCTTGAGGCCTTTGCCGCGAAGTACGGGCAGGGGCTAAGCAATATGCTGGAAGCGAACCCGGGGGTGGATCCTTTTTTACCCAAATCCGGCACCCGGCTGGTGATCCCTCAGCAGCTGATTTTGCCCGACACCGTTCGCGAGGGGATTGTCGTTAACGTGGCGGAAATGCGCCTCTACTACTACCCGCCTGGTGGCAATACCGTTGAAGTGCTGCCCATCGGCATCGGTCAGGCCGGGCGTGAAACCCCGCGTAACTGGGTGACGGCCGTTGAGCGTAAGCAGGTGGGGCCAACCTGGTCTCCGACGCCGAATACGCGCCGTGCCTATGCGGCAGAAGGGAAAACGCTCCCGGCATTCGTGCCCGCCGGGCCGGATAACCCGATGGGGCTGTATGCCATCTATATCGGCAGGCTCTATGCCATTCACGGCACAAACTCGAATTTTGGCATCGGGCTGCGGGTGAGCCAGGGCTGTATTCGTCTGCGTAATAACGACATCAAATATCTTTTCGATCATGTTCCCGTCGGAACCCGCGTGCAGCTTATCGATCGGCCCGTTAAAGTCACCACGGAGCCGGACGGCAGCCGCTGGGTGGAAGTTCACGAGCCATTATCACGTAACCGTGCGGAGTTTGAATCGACCCAGAAAGTGCCTCTGCCAATGTCAGCCGCGCAGCGGACGCAGTTAATAAACGAGGGGGCGGGAGCCGAACTGGAACGGCGGTCAGGGATGCCGGTTAAGGTAGGCATGTAAGGGGATTGTGCGGGCTGGTGCCCTCACCCCGGCCCTCTCCCACGGGAGAGGGTGCACACACTAAAAACGGCAACCTTGTTGCCGTTTTGCATTTACCTTGTGCAGAAAAGCAAAAAGCCTGCTTTAAAAGCAGGCTTTTTAAATTTGGCTCCTCTGACTGGACTCGAACCAGTGACATACGGATTAACAGTCCGCCGTTCTACCGACTGAACTACAGAGGAAT
>NZ_QPFW01000054.1:0-2104 GCF_008122455.1 Enterobacter sp. C6 | reverse complement strand
GCGGCGCGGCCAAACAGCGGCAGCTCAGGGAAGCGGGAATAACGCCACTGGCGATCGGCGATTTTCACCACCACCGCTTTTTCCAGCTCATCGACGCTGAAGACGCTGTCATCGAACGACTGCGGATCCCCTTCGATCAGATAGAGGTCTTCCGGGCAATCTTCCAGGCCGGCAAGCTGCTCAGAAATCAGCGACAGATCCGGGACCACAATCGCGTTACGGGATGGACCGTACAGCGCGGAGAAGTACGGGGCATCGTCAAGGCCAACGTCGTCATAAATCTCGGACAGCAGCACGCCGCCAAAACGCTCCGCCAGGGCATTGAGGCGCGGGTCTTCCGCACCGCCCGGCTGGCTTAAGCGTTCAATTTCTTCGTCGACTTCACGCTTGCGCGTGCCGACTTCGTCACGCTCAACAATGGCTTCGCGCTCGCGCTCCAGCAGCTGCTGCAGGTATTCGGTCACTTCCTGGCTGGATTCGAACTGCTCGCCGCACTGTTCGCTGAGCTGATTCAGGCTGCTTTGAGCCGCCAGCCAGACCGGCGCTCGTTGCAAGAGCGTCTTCGAACGGGACTGAATCTGCTCCAGCTCCTGACGCAGCGTCATACGCTGTTCGCTGGCGTTTGATACCGTATCGGACAGGGCCGCGATACGCGCTTCCAGCTCCTGATGCAGGGCCTCAAGCTCGTCGAAATCGTAATTTTTCCCCTGACGCTTGCAGAACTCCGCCAGAAGACGCTCGGCCTCCTGCTGCTCTCGCAGGCGCTGTTCCAGCTCGTTCAGACGCATGCGCAGCGGCTGAACCTGTTCGGCCAGATGGCGCTGGTTCACACCGTCGCGCAGCAGTTCACGGGCAACGTCCCAGGCTTCGTTACGCGCCAGCGGGCCGTTAATCGCGACGACCAGCTGATAAGCCTGCTCAAACTGGCTGTGCGCCGTTTGCGCGACGCTCATTTTCTGTTCGAGGGACAGCAGCTTCTCGGTGGCTTCCTGTTCTTTGGCCTGGAAGGTATCCAGCCACTCGTCGGCGCTATCCGGCGTCAGGTCAGGCAGATGGCACAGCTCTTTCGCACGCTGTAATGCCTGCAATGCCTGGGTGTACTGAATCGCTCGCGTCTGCTGCACGTCAAGTGCCTGCTGGTAATCGGCAAGCTGGCTTTTCAGCTCATCCACTTCCAGCTCGGCCGCTTCGGCGCGGGCTTCGTTCTCTTCCTGCATGTCGGCGGCTTCGGCCACCACTTCATTTTGCTCTTCGAGACGAATTTGCAGCTCGTCGAGATCCGCTTCATAGCGCTCGATTTTTTCCTGCTGACGCAGCGCGGTTTGCACCAGATTCAGGTGATCGCTGGCGGCCTGGTAATCGGCTTCCAGGTCGCCTTCCGCACCGTTGTGCTCACCCAGCTCGCGCGCCATTTCGACGTGCTTGTACTGCTCGGCCACCAGCTGTTTACGCGAGGTAAACAGCTCGCGGCGATATTCTAATGCCTGATCGAGATGCACGCGTCGCTCGTTGGCGTGACGCATGTAGTCCGCCGCCACATAGTTGGTGGCTTCGCTGATCAGGTGTTTAAACAGGTCGCGGTCGGACTGGGTAACGCGAATCGCTTCCAGCGTCATGCGGTTTTCACGCAGCGCCGCTTCCATATCCTGGAAGGCCTTACGTACGCCGCTGTTTTCCGGCAGCAGGTAGTCGCGCAGGGAGCGGGTGATGGCGCTGGAGATACCGCCATAAAGGGACGCTTCGATCAGGCGATAGTATTTGCTACGGTCTGATGCCGAGCGCAGACGACGCGCCACCACGCCCAGATCAAACATCAGCGCATGGTAGTCGGTAATCGAGTTGAACTGTTTGAACTGCACGCCTTCGATCGCTTCGAGCTTATCTTTCAGCTCCTGCAACGTCAGCACACGCGCCTGACGTTCGTTCAGGGTTTCCGTCAGCAGCGCCGTCGGCTGCACGGACGTTGGCAGCCCCTGGATCGCAAACGGTTTGATATCCACTTTACGGTCGCGGCCAGCAACCTGCTGCAGGCGTACGCCCACCACCACACGCTGATGACGGGAGTTAATGACGTCCAGAACCGAATAACAGACGCCGGCCTTCA
>NZ_QPFW01000053.1:0-1945 GCF_008122455.1 Enterobacter sp. C6 | reverse complement strand
CCTTTGAACTGCGCGTCATTGCCTCGGTGGTGATTGGCGGCACCTCGCTGATGGGCGGCTACGGGCGCATCGGCGGCACCATTATCGGCTCCATCATCATGGGGATTCTGATTAACGGCCTGGTGCTGATGAACGTCTCGGCCTACTACCAGCAGATTATCACCGGATTAATTATCGTTCTGGCGGTGGCGTTTGATACCTACGCCAAGAGCCGTCGCGGCGCACTGTGAGGATCACGATGAAAGAGGTTCGTATTGGATTGATTGGTTCCGGGTATATCGGCAAGGCGCACGCTATCGCCTATGCCCAGGCCCCGACGGTGTTCAACCTGCGCGGCAGGCTGGTGCGCGAGATGGTGGCGGAAGTCACGCCGGAGCTGGCGGCAGCGCGTGCGCAGGCGTTTGGCTTCAACCGCTCCACCGGCGACTGGCGGGCGCTGGTGGCCGACCCGGCGATTGACGTGGTGGATATTTGCTCACCCAACCATCTGCATAAGGAGATGGCGCTGGAGGCGATCCGCCACGGCAAGCACGTCTACTCGGAGAAGCCGCTGGCGCTTAACGCCCACGACGCCCGCGAGATGGTCGACGCCGCGAAGCGGGCCGGGGTGAAAACGCTGGTGGGCTTCAACTACATGAAAAACCCGACGGCGCAGCTGGCGAAGGAGATTATCGCCCGCGGCGAGATTGGCGAGGTGATCCACTTCTACGGCACCCACAACGAAGACTATATGGCCGACCCGCGCTCGCCCATTCACTGGCACTGCTTTAAAGAGACCGCCGGGCTGGGGGCGCTGGGCGACCTCGCGGCGCATATCGTCAATATGGCCCAGTACCTGGTCGGGGAGATTGAGCAGGTCTGCGGCGACCTGAAGATCGTGGTCCCGGAGCGCCCGGCGAAGGCCGGCTCGTCGGACATGGTTGCCGTCGAAAACGAGGATCAGGCCCACGCGATGGTGCGCTTCGCGGGCGGGGCGCAGGGCGTGATTGAAACCTCCCGCGTTGCCTGCGGCCGCAAGATGGGGCTGTCGTACGTCATTACCGGCACGAAAGGCGCCATCAGCTTCACCCAGGAGCGCATGGCGGAGCTGAAGCTCTATCTGCATGACGATCCGGTAAACCGTCAGGGGTTCCGCACCTTACTCGTCGGCCCTGCGCACCCGGACTACGCCGCGTTCTGCATGGGCGCAGGCCACGGGATTGGCTTTAACGATCAAAAAACGGTGGAGGTGCGCGACCTGGTGGACGGGATTGCCGCCGACGCGCCGATGTGGCCGGACTTCGAAGAGGGCTGGAAGGTGTCGCGCGTGCTGGACGCGATTGCGCTCTCGCACCGGGAAGGCCGCTGGCTGAACGTGAACGACATTGTCTGATGAGGTATCAACGTGGAAAAGCAGTTTGATGTGATATGCATGGGCCGCGTGGCGGTAGACCTCTACAGCCAGCAGATTGGTGCCCGTCTGGAGGACGCGTCGAGCTTCGCCAAATATCTCGGCGGGTCGTCGGGCAACGTGGCGTACGGCACCGCGCGTCAGGGTTTACGTTCGTCGATGCTGGCGCGCGTCGGCGATGAACATATGGGCCGCTTCCTGCGCGAAGAGCTCAACCAGGTGGGCTGCGATACCAGCCATCTGATCACCGATAAAGACCGCCTCACGGCGCTGGTGCTACTCGGCATTAAAGACCGGGACACCTTTCCTCTTATTTTTTATCGCGATAACTGCGCGGATATGGCCATTACCGCCAGCGATGTGGACGAAAGCTACATTGCCTCCGCACGTTGTCTTGCCATCACCGGGACTCACCTTTCTCATCCTCAGACCCGCGAGGCGGTGCTGACGGCGCTGGGCTATGCTCGCCGTCACGGCGTGCGCACGGTGCTGGACATCGACTACCGTCCGGTGCTGTGGGGGCTGACCTCCTTAGGCGACGGTGAAACGCGCTTT
>NZ_QPFW01000052.1:0-1920 GCF_008122455.1 Enterobacter sp. C6 | reverse complement strand
GCACCGCTCATGCCCAGCGGGTGGCCCAGCGCAATCGCGCCACCGTTCGGGTTGACGTGCGCGGCATCATCCGGCAGGCCCAGCTGACGTAGCACGCCCAGCGCCTGCGCGGCGAAAGCTTCGTTAAGCTCGATCACGTCCATATCGTTAATACTGAGTCCGGCGCGCTCCAGCACCCTGCGAGTGGCCGGTACCGGGCCGAGCCCCATCAGACGTGGCTCCACGCCCGCCGTCGCCATCGCCACGATCCGCGTGCGCGGGACTAACCCCTGTGCCAGCGCCATCTTCTCGCTGGCGACGATCAGCGCCGCAGCGCCGTCGTTGACGCCGGAGGCATTTCCCGCCGTAACCACTCCGTTCTTACGGAACGGCGTTTTCAGACCGGCAAGCTGCTCGAGCGTGGTGTCCGCGCGCGGATGTTCATCCACGCTGAACGCTGTGACTGCCCCTTTTTTGCCCGGCACCAGCACCGGCACAATCTCCTGCGCCAGAATGCCGTTCTGCTGCGCCTGCGCGGTACGCTGCTGGCTGCGCAGCGCGAACGCATCCTGATCGGCACGGCTGATATTTAACAATTCAGCTACATTCTCTGCCGTTTCCGGCATACTGTCAGTTCCGAATTGCTGATGCATGAGCGGATTCACAAATCGCCAACCGATGGTGGTATCGAAGATCTCCGCCTGACGCTGAAACGCGGCGGTGGCTTTGCCCATCACAAACGGCGCGCGGGACATCGACTCCACGCCGCCCGCGATCAGCAGGTCGCCGTCGCCCGCCTTAATGGTGCGCGCGGCAAAACCAATCGCGTCCAGCCCGGAACCGCACAGGCGGTTAAGGGTGGTCCCGGACACCGTCTGCGGCAGCCCGGCCAGCAGGGACGACATGCGCGCCACGTTGCGGTTATCTTCCCCCGCCTGGTTGGCGCAGCCGAAAATCACGTCGTCAATCCGCTCCAGATCGAGCTGCGGGTAGCGGGCCAGCAGCGCGCGCAGCGGCACGGCGCCGAGATCGTCGGTTCGGACTGCGGAAAGCGCGCCGCCGTAGCGCCCCACCGGGGTTCGAACGCCATCACAAATAAATGCGTCACGCATCTGTCTCTCCTGTCACGCTGCCGCCGATGCGGTGAGATTTTCCGCGAAAAAGGGCGACGGTTTTCTGTTGTTGGTTCTGGATTTCAATGTCGTACACGCCGGTCAGCTTGCCCTGATGCTTCACCCGCGCGGTGGCGGTGAGCGTGTCCCCGGCAAAGCCCGGACGCAGAAAATCAATCGAGCAGCCGGAGGCTACCGCCGCCAGCCCCTGGCTGTTACAGGCGTAGGCAAAGGCGGTGTCCGCCAGCGAAAAAAGCTGGCCGCCGTGGCAGGTTTTATGGCCATTCAGCATCTGCGGGGTGATGGTCATGGTCACCACCGCGTAGCCCTCGTCCATCTCGACAATGTCCATCCCCATCGCCTGCGCGCAGGCGTCCCGTTCGTACATCGCGCGGGCGTTATGCCAGGCGTTATGACTCATAGCTACTCTCCAGAAGCGCGCGCTGGCGCAGCAGTGAACAGGGGCGATAACGCTCTTCGCCGTAATGACGCTGCAGGTTCTCCAGCAGCGTCAGCAGGCGCTGCCAGCCCAGGCGCTCGCCCCAGGCGATCGGCCCGCTCGGGTAGTTCACGCCGAGGCGCATAGCGGTATCGATGTCCTTCTCGCTGGCGACCCCTTTTTGCAGGGCATCCAGCGCCTCGTTGGCAATCATCGCCAGTGTCCGCCAGATCAGCAGGCCGGGATAATCGGCAATTTGCACCACCCGATGCCCCTGCTGCTGCAGGTAGCGGATGGCTTTTTGCGTCGCGGTGTGCGGGTTGCTGGCGGCGGCGGCAATGACCGCCACGTCACGCTCAATGCGGTCCACCACCACCACCGGGCCGTTGA
>NZ_QPFW01000051.1:0-1852 GCF_008122455.1 Enterobacter sp. C6 | reverse complement strand
TTTGGCTCCTCTGACTGGACTCGAACCAGTGACATACGGATTAACAGTCCGCCGTTCTACCGACTGAACTACAGAGGAATCGTTGTGGAGGCTTATCTTAGCGGCGAAAAAAGTTTTGTCAAACCTGATCTTAGGGAAAATCGACTGATTGCTGATTCTGTCGTCAGTTTGTTGTAATTCCACACATCTTTTTCCGGAAAATACTTTGCAGGATGAGCATTTCTCCCCCATCATTTGAAATGGAGTTTCAACTTTTCTCGCTAAGGTCCATTTTGAACGTTACTGCCTCCTTACGCCAGGCGATCGTGCGCACGCCATGGTATGCAAAACGTAAAAGCTATCGGGTTCTCTTCTGGCGTGAAATCACCCCTCTTGGCGTGCCTATCTTCCTGGAAAATACCTGCGTTTTGCTGATGGGAGTCCTGAGCACCTTCCTGGTGAGCTGGCTGGGGAAAGAGGCGATGGCCGGGGTGGGGCTGGCGGACAGCTTTAACATGGTGGTGATTTCGTTCTTTGCCGCCATAGACCTCGGGACGACGGTGGTGGTGGCCTTTAGCCTCGGCAAGCTGGACCCCAAACGTGCACGCGAGGCGGCCCGCCAGTCGCTGATGATCATGACCATTTTTTCAATTGTTCTGGCGGCGGTAATCCACTATTTCGGCAAAGAGATTATCGACTTTGTCGCCGGGGAGGCCACGAATGAGGTTAAAGACCTGGCGCTGACCTATCTTGAGATGACCGTCATCAGCTATCCGGCGGCGGCCATCGCCCTGATTGGTAGCGGCGCGCTGCGCGGGGCGGGCAACACCAAGATTCCGCTGCTGATCAACGGCGGAATGAATATCCTGAATATCATTATCAGCAGCGTGCTGATTTACGGTGTGTTCTCGTGGGACGGGCTGGGGTTCGTCGGCGCCGGACTGGGGCTGACCATTTCACGCTATATCGGTGCGGCTGCCATCATCGGGGTGCTGATGGCGGGGATCACTCCCTCGCTACGTCTGACGCTGAAAAGTTATTTCCGCCCCTTTAATTTCGCCATTATCTGGGAAGTGATGGGGATCGGCATTCCCGCAAGCATTGAGTCGGTGCTGTTTAACGGCGGGAAATTGCTGACGCAGATGTTTGTCGCCGGCATGGGCACCGACGTGATCGCCGGTAACTTCATCGCCTTCTCCATCGCCTCGCTGATTAACCTGCCGGGTAACGCGCTGGGCTCTGCATCAACCATCATCACCGGGAAACGGCTCGGGAAAGGGCAGATAGGCCAGGCGGAGCGACAGCTGCGGCACGTCTTCTGGCTGTCGACCATTGGACTGACCGTGATTGCCTGGGGAACCGCCCCGTTTGCCGGGCTGATGGCCTCGTTTTATACCCACGAAGACGACGTTAAAGAGGTCGTTAAGATCCTCATCTGGCTCAATGCGGCCTTTATGCCCATCTGGGCGGCCTCATGGGTATTGCCCGCCGGGCTAAAGGGCGCGCGCGATGCCCGCTTTGCGATGTGGGTGTCGATGCTAGGCATGTGGGGATGTCGCGTCGTGGCGGGGTATACGCTCGGGGTGATGCTCGGATGGGGAGTGGTCGGCGTCTGGCTGGGGATGTTCCTTGACTGGGCCGTGCGGGGCGCGCTGTTCTACTGGCGGATGGTCAGCGGGCGCTGGCTGTGGAAATATCCGCGAAAAAATGCCTGACAATTGCGCGAAATGGAGAATAATTCGGCAAACGATCGGAAATATGCATTCTGCCTTTGACATCCCGGGGAGGCATCGATAATATGCGCCCCGTTCACACGATTCCTCTGTAGTTCAGTCGGTAGAACGGCGGACTGTTAATCCGTATGTCACTGGTT
>NZ_QPFW01000050.1:0-1828 GCF_008122455.1 Enterobacter sp. C6 | reverse complement strand
GTGGCGAAAATGCTCGAGACCGGCGTACCGGTGGGCCTGGGAACGGACGCCACCCGCGTGGCGAGCTACAACCCGTGGACCGCGCTCTACTGGCTGGTCTCCGGCCGCACCGTCGGCGGGATGCAGATGTACGATCACAGCGCCCGTCTGGACCGCGATACCGCCCTGATGCTCTGGACCCAGGGCAGCGCGTGGTTCTCCAGCGAGCAGAACCAGAAGGGGCAGATCAAGGTCGGCCAGCTCGCCGACCTGGCAGTGCTGAGCAAAGACTATTTCCGCGTGCCGGAAGAGGAGATCAAGGGCATCGAGTCCGTTCTCACGGTGGTCAACGGCGATATCGTCTACGCCGCGGGCAGCTTTGGCCCGCTCGCGCCGCCGGCCATCCCGGTCCTGCCCGAGTGGTCACCGGTGGTCAAGGTGCCGGGCCACTACCGCAGCGCGCCGCCGCAGGCCGCACGCGTGGGTATGAGTGTGGCTCACCACTGCAGCGGGCCGTGCGGGGTTCACAGCCACCAGCATGACTTCGCCCGCACGTCAGCGATGCCGGTGTCCGACGATAACGCTTTCTGGGGGGCGCTGGGCTGCAGCTGCTTTGCATTCTGATGAAAAACACCACTATGCCGCCCCGGATCGACCTGGGGCTGTTCTTCCTGCGCCTGACCGGCAGCCTGCTGCTGCTGTACGTGCACGGCCTGCCGAAGGTGCTGCACTTCAGCGAAGAGCTGACGCGCATTGAAGATCCGTTCGGCTTCGGGCCTTACGCGAGCCTGATCCCGGCGATTGTCGCCGAGGTGATCTGCCCGCTGTTGATCGTTGCGGGCGTCTACACCCGCCTGGCGTGCCTGCCGATTATCGCCGTGCTGCTGGTGGCGATGCTGGCGGTCCACCCGAACTGGTCGATTGCCGAAGGGCAGTTTGGCTGGCTGCTGCTGATTATCTTCACCACCCTTGCCCTCACCGGGCCGGGCCAGTGGCGGCTGCAGCGTAAGGCAGCGGAGAGGTTCGCATGACCCAGGTTAACGACGTTCGCGACGCACACGTCGAGACGACGCCCGCACCGACGGTTTCACCCTGGCAGCCGCTGAGCCAGCCGGTGTTCCGCATGCTGTGGATCGCCACGGTGGTCTCTAACGTCGGCTCATGGATGAGCGACGTCGGCATCAACTGGAGCATGCTGACCCTGAGCGCCG
Source organism: Enterobacter sp. C6 (assembly GCF_008122455.1). NCBI lineage: Bacteria > Pseudomonadati > Pseudomonadota > Gammaproteobacteria > Enterobacterales > Enterobacteriaceae > Enterobacter > Enterobacter sp. C6. Next base: position 638 of record NZ_QPFW01000050.1, on the reverse strand, counting down.
ACCCGCTGGATATCGCGCTGGTGCAGGCGGCCAGCAGCCTGCCGATGTTCCTCTTCGCCCTGCCGTCCGGGGTGATGGCGGACATCGTCGACCGACGTAAATACCTGCTCTTCTCCCAGCTGTGGGTGTTCATCGCCGCCGCCGGGCTGACGGCGCTCTCCTTCACCGGACACGTCACCCCCACCGTTCTGCTGGTGGCGACGTTTCTGCTGAGCGTGGGCGCGGCGATGAGCTCGCCGCCGTTCCAGGCCGTGGTGCCCGATCTGGTGAGCAAGCCGGAGCTGGGTGCCGCCGTGGCGCTGAACTCACTGGGGGTGAACATCAGCCGGGCGATTGGCCCCGCGCTGGGTGGTTTCCTGCTGTCGCTCGCCGGGCCGTGGATGGTGTTTGCCCTGAACGCGCTGTCCGTGGTGGGCGTGGCGTGGGTGCTCTGGCGCTGGCGTCCGGCCCCGTCCATTCAGCGTCTGCCGCCGGAGCACTTCTTCTCTGCGGTGCGCACCGGCATCCGCTACGTGCACGCCGCCCCGGTGCTGCGCAACGTGCTGGTGCGTACCGTGGCGTTCTTCGTTTTCGGCAGCGCGGGCTGGGCACTGCTGCCGCTGGTGGCGCGCCGCGAACTGGGCCTGGGCCCGGCGGGC
>NZ_QPFW01000049.1:0-1824 GCF_008122455.1 Enterobacter sp. C6 | reverse complement strand
AAAACCTTGGTTTGGGAGAGGCTGCTAAAAGAAGCGTGGGGACCAGTGCAAACCAGATCCCGGATATGAATTCATTCACATCACAGCAGTCATCAAACGGGTGGCAAAAATTACCGGGTGGATTGATTTTACAGTGGGGGCTGACAACAACCTTTGGTTCAGAGCAAAACACTTTAGTAACATTTCCGGTGGCGTTTCCTCATTCTATGCTGATGGGATATACGACTTACGCAAATACCACCGGTGATCCCGCAGCAGGGTCCATATATATTGGGCAGGTCAGGACAATGGGTAAAACGCAAATGTATATACGTAACCTGGGGCCGGGAAACGCTCAATATACTTGGCTTGTAATCGGATGCTAGGGGGGGTTATGTTTTACGCTAAATCAACAGGCGGATTTTATACACCTTATATCAATGGGAAAAATATTCCTGATGATGCTGTTGAAATCACAGACGAGAAATACCTTGAATTATTGCAGGATCAATCTGCTGGGAAAATAATTACTTCGGATGATAAGGGAAATCCAATTGCGATTGCTCCTCCACCACTGACACAAGAAGTACTTGTTAGCCAGGCTGAACGCAAGAAAACATCTTTGTTACGGCAAGCAACGAATGTCATTGCACCATTACAGGATGCTTTCGATCTAGAGCTCGCGACAGATGAAGAAAAAAACCAACTTATTGACTGGAAAAAATACCGGGTGCTGCTGATGCGTGTTGATACATCAAAGGCACCCGCTTTCGAGTGGCCTACATCTCCGGTTTCGGCGGAAGGGTAATGGCAGGCGCGGTGCTGATATCGACTTTAGTCAGTTGGTATCGGTACCGCTGCCATTCTGCCAGTCGTGACAAGTCTGCATCGTCGATGTAGCCTCCAGTCTGAGCATCTGTCAGTGGAGCGATAATCGCTGTTGCTTCTGCCAGTAACTCGGTTTTCGTCTTTTCTGCCGTCGCCACATCCGCAGCGTGCAGCGCTTTCAAGTCAGTCAACCACTGGTTACCGTTCCACTTATCATATGGCGTACCAGGGGCTTCTGTAGTCGTATCTTTCGGATAATCACCCGGCAGGGAAATCGTGACTCGTTGACCTGTCTTCGTGCTGTATACAGTTTCACTGCGATGATCGGCGAGGTACTCCCATGCGCTTAAGTCAGAGGTGCGACAAATGGTAAAACCTTCTTTAGATTCTTCAGGCGCATCAATACATGATAAGGCTGGAATGCCTACACCTTCCGCTAAATATTCAACGGATGAAGAAAGATATTCACCCGTCTCCCCATCATAATTAAACACAGTAATCTCACCGGCCATAATGGCGATATTTTCACTGTTTAATTTTGCCATCACCATTATGCGGCCCTCACGATGTAGTTAAATGCGATGTTACGGGGGCGGGCTGAAACATAAGCCCACCAATCGTAACGCTGCGAATTTGCCGGACTACCTATCCATTTTTTTCCTTTAATATTTTCCCATTGTGCTGCGGTCATTACATCACCGAACCCATAGGCAGCAGACCCGATTGAGCTGATATCTCCCGTATCATTGTCATCAAAGCCCGAAACAATAGTACCTTCCTGGAATGACAGCAGCACACGACCAGCATCAATCCCTCGCCCGTCATCCCAGCCACGGATAAACTCACCACGTAAATCAGGTAATCTGAGCGCAGGATAAGCCAGTGCAAGCTTGGGATACTGTGAGGCGGTGAACGCCGCGCCATTGCATTTAAGCCACCCCGTCGGTGGATTTGCTGACGGCCACGGAACGGGGACGCCAACCGGCAAAGCTGACCCTTCTCCTAAACCAAGGTTTT
>NZ_QPFW01000048.1:0-1799 GCF_008122455.1 Enterobacter sp. C6 | reverse complement strand
GGCTCCACGCAGACTGGCGTCCACGCTTCAAAGCCTCCCACCTATCCTACACATCAAGGACCAGTGTTCAGTGTCAAGCTATAGTAAAGGTTCACGGGGTCTTTCCGTCTTGCCGCGGGTACACTGCATCTTCACAGCGAGTTCAATTTCACTGAGTCTCGGGTGGAGACAGCCTGGCCATCATTACGCCATTCGTGCAGGTCGGAACTTACCCGACAAGGAATTTCGCTACCTTAGGACCGTTATAGTTACGGCCGCCGTTTACCGGGGCTTCGATCAAGAGCTTCGCGTTGCCGCTAACCCCATCAATTAACCTTCCGGCACCGGGCAGGCGTCACACCGTATACGTCCACTTTCGTGTTTGCACAGTGCTGTGTTTTTAATAAACAGTTGCAGCCAGCTGGTATCTTCGACTGATTTCAGCTCCACCCGCAGGGGCTTCACCTACATATCAGCGTGCCTTCTCCCGAAGTTACGGCACCATTTTGCCTAGTTCCTTCACCCGAGTTCTCTCAAGCGCCTTGGTATTCTCTACCTGACCACCTGTGTCGGTTTGGGGTACGATTTGATGTTACCTGATGCTTAGAGGCTTTTCCTGGAAGCAGGGCATTTGTTACTTCAGCACCGTAGTGCCTCGTCATCACACCTCAGCGTTAAAAGGTACCGGATTTACCTGGAACCTCCGCCTACATGCTTAAACCGGGACAACCGTCGCCCGGCTAACATAGCCTTCTCCGTCCCCCCTTCGCAGTAACACCAAGTACAGGAATATTAACCTGTTTCCCATCGACTACGCCTTTCGGCCTCGCCTTAGGGGTCGACTCACCCTGCCCCGATTAACGTTGGACAGGAACCCTTGGTCTTCCGGCGAGCGGGCTTTTCACCCGCTTTATCGTTACTTATGTCAGCATTCGCACTTCTGATACCTCCAGCATGCCTCACAGCACACCTTCAACGGCTTACAGAACGCTCCCCTACCCAACAACACATAGTGTCGCTGCCGCAGCTTCGGTGCATGGTTTAGCCCCGTTACATCTTCCGCGCAGGCCGACTCGACCAGTGAGCTATTACGCTTTCTTTAAATGATGGCTGCTTCTAAGCCAACATCCTGGCTGTCTGTGCCTTCCCACATCGTTTCCCACTTAACCATGACTTTGGGACCTTAGCTGGCGGTCTGGGTTGTTTCCCTCTTCACGACGGACGTTAGCACCCGCCGTGTGTCTCCCGTGATAACATTCTTCGGTATTCGTAGTTTGCATCGGGTTGGTAAGCCGGGATGGCCCCCTAGCCGAAACAGTGCTCTACCCCCGAAGATGAGTTCACGAGGCGCTACCTAAATAGCTTTCGGGGAGAACCAGCTATCTCCCGGTTTGATTGGCCTTTCACCCCCAGCCACAAGTCATCCGCTAATTTTTCAACATTAGTCGGTTCGGTCCTCCAGTTAGTGTTACCCAACCTTCAACCTGCCCATGGCTAGATCACCGGGTTTCGGGTCTATACCCTGCAACTTAACGCCCAGTTAAGACTCGGTTTCCCTTCGGCTCCCCTATACGGTTAACCTTGCTACAGAATATAAGTCGCTGACCCATTATACAAAAGGTACGCAGTCACACCACGAAGGTGCTCCCACTGCTTGTACGTACACGGTTTCAGGTTCTTTTTCACTCCCCTCGCCGGGGTTCTTTTCGCCTTTCCCTCACGGTACTGGTTCACTATCGGTCAGTCAGGAGTATTTAGCCTTGGAGGATGGTCCCCCCATATTCAGACAGGATACCACGTGTCCCGCCCTACTCTTCGAG
>NZ_QPFW01000047.1:0-1719 GCF_008122455.1 Enterobacter sp. C6 | reverse complement strand
TCGACACCCGCAGCGTCACCCTGAACTACACCCGCATCGCCTCGCCGATTGACGGTCGCGTGGGGCACAGCAGCTTCCACGTGGGTAGCCTGGTCAACCCGGCGAGCGGCGTTTTGGTGGAGGTGGTCCAGCTCGATCCGATCCGCATCGCCTTTGCGCTGGAAGAGGGGGCGTTTGCGACCAAAGCCGGACAGCATGCGGATATCAGCGCCATGAAGCAGGCCTGGCAGGCGTTAATTGACAGCAACGGCCAGCGCGTCAGCGGCGAGCTGACGTCGGTGGACAATCGCATCGACCCGCGCACCGCCAGCGTGATGCTGCGCGCCGAGTTTGCCAATCCGCGCCATCAGCTCCTGCCCGGCGGCAACGTAAACGTGACCCTGCGACCGGCAAGCGAGCAGCCGGTGCTGACCCTGTCTGCCGCCGCGGTCCAGCAGAACGGCGACGGGTTCTTTGCCTGGGTGGTTAACGCCGACGGCAACGCCGAAATGCGCCCGCTGAAGGTCGCCGGACAGATTGGCCAGCAGTTCCAGATTTCATCCGGCGTGAAGCCCGGTGAGCGAGCGATTACTGACGGCGCGCATCGCGTGCAGCCCGGCGCTGCCGTCCAGATACTGAATTAAGGAGCCATCATGCTGACGTTTTTCATCAAACGCCCGCGCTTCGCGATGGTGATTGCGCTGGTCATCACCCTGCTGGGGGCCATTGCGCTGAAGATTATCCCGGTGGAGCAGTATCCGCAGATCACGCCGCCGGTGGTGAACGTCTCTGCCAGTTGGCCGGGTGCCAGCTCCGCTGACGTGGCGGAGGCCATCGCCACGCCGCTGGAGACGCAGCTGAACGGCGTGGATCATATGCTCTACATGGAGTCCACCAGTTCGGACGAAGGCACGTACAGCCTGAACATCACCTTTGCGGCGGGCACCGATCCGGACCTCGCCGCCATCGACGTGCAGAACCGCGTGGCGCAGGCCGTGGCGCAGCTGCCCACCGAGGCGCAGCAAAACGGCGTGCAGGTGCGCAAGCGGGCCACCAACCTGATGATGGGGGTAAGTCTTTACTCACCGAATAACACCCACACGCCGCTGTTCGTCAGCAACTACGCCAGCACCCAGGTGCGCGAGGCGCTGTCGCGTCTGCCCGGCGTGGGGCAGGTGCAGATGTTTGGCGCGCGCGACTACAGCATGCGCATCTGGCTGCGCCCGGACCGTATGAGCGCTCTGAACGTCACCACCGACGACGTGGCGCAGGCGCTGCGCGAGCAGAACGTGCAGGGCGCGGCGGGTCAGGTGGGCACGCCGCCGGTGTTTAACGGCCAGCAGCAGACCCTGACCATCAACGGGCTGGGGCGCTTAAGCCAGGCCGACGAGTTTGCCGACATCATCATCCGCGCGGGGGAGATGGGCCAGCTGGTGCGCCTGAAGGACGTCGCCACCATCGAGCTCGGCTCGCGCAGCTACAGCTCCGGCGCGCAGCTGAACGGGCACGATTCCGCCTACCTCGGTATCTACCCGACGCCGTCCGCCAACGCCCTGCGCGTGGCCGACGCGGTGCGCGCGGAGCTGGAGCGACTCTCGACGCGCTTCCCGGACGACCTGGTCTACGAGGTGAAATTCGACACCACCTCCTTTGTCGCCGCCACCATTAAAGAGATCGGCGTCTCGCTGGCGCTCACCATGCTGGCGGTTGTGGTGGTCGTTTCCCTGTTTCTGCAAAGCT
>NZ_QPFW01000046.1:0-1707 GCF_008122455.1 Enterobacter sp. C6 | reverse complement strand
CGTGTCGGCTCAGGGCGGGGCGCTAACCGTCACGAGCAAACAGGGAATGGCGCTTGCGGATGCGACGCTGACGGGCCAGGCCGACACCACGCTGTCCACCGACGGCAGCCTGACGCAGCGCGGCGGCAGCGTCACCAGCAAAGGCGCGCTCAGCGTGGCGGCCGGGAAAGATATCACGCTGACGAATACCCGCAGCGGTAGCGATACCCGCGCGACCCTCAGCAGCGGCGGCACGCTGTCATCCACGGCCAGTGCGGTCTCGGCAGGAGAGAATCTGGCCCTGAGCGGCGGGCAGCTGGTGCTGGACGGCCAGAGCCGGGCCGATGCCACGGGCGATATCCGCCTGACGGGCAGCGCCGTCAGTAATCAGGGGCAGGTGAATGCGGGGCGTGACATTGCCCTCTCCGGCGACAGGGTATCCACCAGCGGCCAGCTGGCGGCGAAAGGCCACCTTGACGTGAACGCAGGAGTGCTGACAAACGGCGGCACGGTGCAGGGTAACGGCGTCACCCTGAAGGGGCAGACGGTCACTAACAGCGGTACCCTGCAGAGCGCCGGCAACCTGGCGCTGAGCGTTGATACCCTGGAGCAGCGGGGCACGCTGAGCGCGAAAGGCAATGCAAACGTCACGGCGCAGCAGGCCCTGCGTAACAGCGGCAGCCTGCTGGCTGACGGGGCGATGAGCGTGACGGCAGACGCGCTTGAACAGAACGGCACCCTGTCCGGCGCGACGGCGCTGACGGCGCAGGCCGGCACCCTGACCAGCGGTCAGGCGTCCCGTACCACCAGTCAGGGCAATGTACAGATTTCCGCGACCCGCAGCGCCAGCCTGAACGGGCAGACGGACGCGGCGGGGGCATTAACCGTCAGCACCGGCGACCTGACCACCGGCCGGGATGCGCATCTGCAGAGCGGGCAGGGGCTTACCCTGCAGGCGCAGAATGCCGCGCTGAACGGCACGCAGGCGGCGAAGGGTGCTCTGTCGGTGACGGCGGGCACCCTTGCGCACGCCGGGAAATCCACCGGTAACGCGCTGAGTTTTAACGCGACCGGCGACCTGACCAGCGGCGGAGAGCTTACCGCCAGCGCCATCGCGCTCAGCGGACAGAACATCCTCCAGTCCGGCGTCGCAAAAGCGGATCGCATGACCCTGACGGCTCCTGACCGCATCATCAGCAGCGGTACGCTGGTTGCCGGTACGCTGGCGCTGGACGCTGCCTCGGTGGAGAACAGCGGACTGCTGCAGGGGACCACCCTGCTCGGCCTGAAGACCGGTTTACTCACAAACCTCGCGGGCGGATCGGTCTACAGCACGCAGGATTTAACGCTGAACGTTCCGGTGCTGTCTAACAGCGGGCTTATCACCACTGACGGCACATTGCGCCTCCGGGGCGACACGCTGACAAACCAGGGTGAAATCAACGGCGTCAGCCTGAGCAGCGACTACCTCAGCCTGACCAACACCGATACCGGACGTCTGCTGGCGGACGACCGGCTCACCCTGAACGGCACTGCGTTTGCTAACGCGGGCAATATTGCAGCCAGCGACCTGCACATCACGGCGAACAGCCTGCAAAACCAGGGCACCGTCGAGGGGGACTCGGCGCTGACGCTCGGCGTGGCAGACCTCACTAACCGTGGCGCGCTGCGCAGCAGCGGAACGCTGACGCTCGGCGGCGACACGCTGGCCAACAGCGGCGAGCTCAG
>NZ_QPFW01000045.1:0-1657 GCF_008122455.1 Enterobacter sp. C6 | reverse complement strand
GCAATGCCGCCAATCAGCGGGTTGCTGAACAGGAAACGAATAGCGGCCATCAGTGATTTCAGCGGATGCTCGCGCGGTTGCGGCGGAGGCGGCAGCAGCGGCAGGCGCAGCAGCGTCAGGGTGGTGATAAAGGTCCCCGCCGCCGCCAGCCCGTAGTTCCACGCCACGTTGCCGGTTGCCAGCAGCAGGCCGCCCACCATCGGCGAAATCACCGAGCCGAGACGCACGGTGAGCATGGTGATCGCCCCCGCCTGCATCAGGTTATCGCGCCCGACCAGCGCGGGCGTTGCCGCCAGCAGCGCCGTCACGCCTAAGGAGGCAAAGAAACCGTCCCACAGCCCGAGGGCATAAATGGCGATCAGCGACGGCTCCGGCAGCATCGCGTTCAGGCACAGCCCGATAAAGCCCACGCCGCAGGTGCCGCGCGCCAGCAGGATCAGCTTCTTGCGCTCGTAGCGATCCGCCAGCACGCCGCCGACCATCAGGCCGATAAACATCGCTCCGCCGGTTAACGTCACCGATAACCCCACCAGCCAGCTGGAGTGGGTCATAGTCTGGATCTGGACCGGCACGGCCACGCCGAGCAGCCCGAGGGACAAAATGGAGATAAAGCGAGCGATAAAAACGGCGCGATACGCCGGGTGCGTTTTCAGCAGGCTGAGGTTAAGCAGCCAGGATTTTTGATTCATGACAAAGCCTTGAGTGTAATTCTACCCATTCCATGGGCGCACATGCTAACATAGCCAAATAAGATAGATAACGATAATCACTATCATTATCAAATCATGGATGTTGCTATGTCGTTTTCCTCTTCTTCGGTGCGCGCCGTTGCCGTGCCCGTTTTATTGCTGCTATTTAGCCTGGCGATTGCACTCAGCCTGCTGGTTGGCGCGAAGCCTCTGCCCGCGTCCGTTATCGTTGATGCGCTCTCCGGTACCTGCCAGAGCGCTGACTGCGTCATTGTGCTCGACGCCCGCCTGCCCCGCACCCTTGCCGGACTGCTGGCCGGTGGCGCGCTCGGCCTTGCCGGTGCCCTGATGCAAACCCTCACCCGTAACCCGCTGGCCGACCCCGGCATTCTCGGCGTGAACTCCGGTGCCAGCTTTGCCATCGTGCTGGGCGCGGCGCTGTTCGGGTTGACGTCGCCCTCTGAACAGCTGGTGATGGCCTTCTGCGGCGCGCTGGCCGCCTCGCTGGTCGTCGCCTTTACCGGCAGCCAGGGCGGCGGACAGCTGAGCCCGGTGCGCCTGACGCTGGCGGGCGTGGCGCTCGCGGCGGTGCTGGAAGGCTTATCCAACGGCATCGCCCTGCTCAACCCGGACGTTTACGACCAGCTACGCTTCTGGCAGGCCGGTTCGCTGGATATCCGCACTCTTGAAACCCTGAAAGTGGTGGCGATCCCGGTGATGATTGCCGCTGCCGTGGCGCTGTTTTTAAGCCGCGCGCTCAACAGCCTGAGCCTCGGCAGCGACACCGCGACCGCCCTCGGCAACCGCGTGGCGCGCACGCAGCTCATTGGTCTGCTCGCCATCACCGTGCTGTGCGGCAGCGCGACCGCCGTGGTCGGCCCGATCGCCTTTATTGGCCTGATGATGCCGCACATGGCGCGCTGGCTGGTGGGGGCGGATCACCGCTGGTCGCTGCCGGTGACGCTGCT
>NZ_QPFW01000044.1:0-1619 GCF_008122455.1 Enterobacter sp. C6 | reverse complement strand
GGGTGTTCAGCAGCGGGTTGCTGCGGTTATGTTCAAAGACGATGGCTGCGACAATCAGCACCAGCGATAGCGCCAACGACCAGCCGATCCACGGCGCTTCGAACCACCAGTCCAGACGGCCTAAAGAGAGCACGGCGCAGAGGAGGGCCATCCCAGGGGCCATTAAAAAGAAGGTGATAAAATCCTTTTTCTCGAAGACCTTGCGCCGGTCGCCCGGCGGCAGTTTTAAGGCGATGACGCAGGCCAGGGAGATCAGCGCCAGCCCCAGCTCGAAGAAATAGAGCCCGCGCCACTCGTCCAACTGCAGCAGCTCGGTTGAAAACAGGCGGGCCAGCGGGATGGCGAGCGACGATCCGGTGATGCCGATGGTCAGTGCCTTCAGGCGGTGCTTCGCAGGCCAGGCCTGGATCTGATAGTAAATCCCCAGCGAGCTGAGCGCGGCGGCCACCATGCCGTGCGCGGCGCGCACCATCAGCGCCGAGCTGAGGTCGTTCACGAACAGGTGGAAAAAGGTCACCAGCACGTACAGCACCAGAAAACCTTCCGTAAAGGCGCGCAGACCGTATTGCTGGCGGAATTTGACCAGCAGCAGGTTGATAGAGATGTTGGTCATGACGTAGACCGCGGGCAGCCAGGCGATTTCGGTCGACCAGGCCCCGAAGGTCCCCTGCAGATTTTGCAGGTTGGCGGTCACCACCGCATTTCCCAGCGCCCCCGTCAGGCACACCAGCAGGCCCACGACGCCGTAGGCAATGCGTTTTGGCGTACTGTGTTCGGGCGTGGAAGGCGAACCCAGCAGAGCGGGTTTCTCATGTGGCTGCCACTCGCGAGGAGCATAAGGGTCGCGTTCGGGCAGGCGCATAACGTCGTTTACCTTAGAAATAGTTGAATAATTAGCGGGCTAGCGATTCTACGTCTGCCGCAAATGATAATTCAAGTGAATATGATTTACGCATGTTAATCAAATGGTGAAGGGGATTATAAGGAAAAAGAGCGGCCCGATGTCGCCGTTGTGTTGAGAACCTGAAGTCGCTACCCTGAAGGGATACAGAGAAGGAGTTCATCATGGAACAGACCCATTTTCCCATCCTGCCGGATGCCACGCTGGCGGCCATCAATACTGTCGGTGAATGGCTGGCGCAGGACGACCTGAGCGGCAGCCGCCAGCACCTGGACGTCGATGCGGTGATCCTGGCAGGGAACGCGGTGATCCCGGTCATTGAGGCGGCCTGCCGAATTGCCGCGCAGAGAAACATCCCGCTCCTGATTAGCGGCGGTATTGGTCATTCAACCGCGTTTTTATATTCAGCTATCGGCAGTCATCCGCGTTATCACACCTTACAAGTCGAAGGGCGAGCCGAAGCGAGCATTCTTGCCGACATTGCGCGGGCGTTCTGGCAGATCCCCGAGGCGCATCTGTGGGTTGAGGATCAATCCACCAACTGCGGTGAAAACGCGCGCTTTAGCTGCAACATGCTGAAGCAGCACCATCGAACGACCGGGCAGGTGCTGGTGGTGCAGGATCCCACGATGCAGCGCCGCACGATGGCGACGTTTGCCCGCGTTTGTCGGGATGAGCCCGTTTCGCCGCAGTGGGTCAGCCATCCCGGGTTTACGCC
>NZ_QPFW01000043.1:0-1545 GCF_008122455.1 Enterobacter sp. C6 | reverse complement strand
TGCCGTTGAAGGTCACGGTGACCGTCTGGCCCGCTTCGGCAGTAGACGTCCCGCTCAGGGTCAGATCCTGCGCCGCCTCTGCCGCGTTCAGCATATTGTCATTGCTGATGGTGTTGATGGTCACCGTCGGCGCGGTGGTGTCGACGCTGAATGCCTGCGCCGAAGACGCCGCGTTACCGTTCACGTTGGTGACGCTGACCTGCACGCTGGCGCCACCGTCCTTCAGGGCACTCAGATCGGCAGCCGGAACGGTCCAGGTCCAGTCGCCGTTGCCATCCACCGTCGTGGTATAGGTTTTACCCGCAAAGGTGATGGTGACGGTCTGACCCGCTTCCACGTTGGACGTGGTGCCGGACAGCACGAGGTCCTGGCCTTTTTCCACCGCGTTAAGCACGTTGTCGTCGGTCACGCTGCTGATGGTGATGGCGACCGGCGCGAGATCGACGTCCACGACGGTGCCGATGGTCACCGGGTTGCCGGAGGCATCCTGCGCGCTTGCCTTGATATCCAGCGAGCCATCCGCCCACTGGGACACGTCCGCCGCCGGTACCGCTGCCTGCCAGGTGCCGTCGGCCAGCACCGTTGCGGAATACGCTTTGCCGTTAATGGTCACGGTGACGGCGCTGCCCGCCGCCAGATCGGTGCTGGTGCCGGAGACAATCAGATTCTGGGCGTGTTCGATGACGTTAATCACGTCGTCACCTGCGACCGTATCAATACGCAGTCCCGGAAGCTGGGCGTCGATGGTGAAGTCGAGAGAAGAAGAACCGGTATTACCGTGCGCGTTGGTCACGCTGGCGGATACGGTGAGGTCGCCATTGCCGAGCGCGGTTAACTGGCTTTCGCTTAACGGCAGGCTCCAGGTGAGATCGTCCTGCACGGTAGCCGTGTAAGTCTGACCGCCGAGGATAATCGTGACAGTGTCACCTGCCGCCGCGTTCGTCACCTTACCGGACAGGGTTTGCCCTGCCGCCACTTCCGCCGCGTTAACGATATTGTCGCCCGCCAGCGTGCCGATCGTCACCACCGGCAGCGAGCTGTCCACCAGCACATCGTGTGAGGTTGAGGCGCTGTTGCCTACGCTATCCGTGACGCTCGCCGTCACGGTGTAATGAGCTTCTCCCAGGGCGCTTACGGCCGAGGCCGGTACGGTCACGCTCCAGTTACCGCTGGCGTCGGTGGTGGCGGTGTAGTTGATGCCGTTCAGGTTAACGGTGACGCGCGTGCCTTCCTGCTGGTTGCTGGTGCCGGAGAGCAGCAGATCTTCGCCCTTCTCGGTCGCATTAATCACGTCGTCCGCCGCCAGCGTGCTGATACCAATAACAGGCGTCACGGTATTCACCACCACATCCAGCGAACTGCTTCCGGTGTTGCCGGATCGGTCGGTCACGGAGACGTCGATGGTCCAGGTGCCGTCCGACAGACCCTGCACGACGGACGCCGGCAGGCCGAGGCTCCAGTTGCCCGCCGCATCCACCACGGTGGTGTAATCCACGCTGTTAATGGTGATAGTCACCAGGTCACCCGCTGCCGCACCGGTGACGG
>NZ_QPFW01000042.1:0-1535 GCF_008122455.1 Enterobacter sp. C6 | reverse complement strand
GCGCGCCACACCAGGCCGTCCTGGTAAGGCTCCAGGCGGCTTTCCCAGAACAGGCTCCAGCCGCGGCCCAGCACGCTGTCGCCGGGGTTGCCGCTGCGCCAGTAGCGCTGCCAGCGCACCGGAAGGCGGGAAGGCAGGACGAAGTCCAGCTCATCATCCCCGCTGAGAAATTTTTGTCCGCTGACGATATCCACCGGGCGGGCGATGATCCCCGCGGCCGCCACGCCTGTCATCAGCGTGCCGGCGCGACAGGCGATACGGGCCAGCTTATTGATGCCGGGGATTTTGCCCAGCAGCTTAGAGAGCGCCCCGGCTTTACCAGCGGCACCGCCCCACCCGCCGATAAGCCCGGCAAACAGCAGGGTAAGATCGGAGACTTTGTAGAGCCACTCGGGGACTTCAGACTGAATGGGGAGGGTTTGCTGCGGGTCGCCGCCGATAATGACGTTGTCCGAACCGGTCATCACCTTCGCGTCGCAGGTGGTGCGATCCCCGATGCGTGCCGCAGGCAGGCCGTTGATAGAGACCCGTGAAGAGCCTTCGGCCATCTGCTGCGAGCCATCGTCAGAGCACTTCACCGCGCTGTCCGTGGCCATGGCGGCGGGTTTACCGTTGATAAACACGTTGGGCGAGCCGGAGGTGATGACGCCTTTCTTCGTCATGCTGGATGCCCCGGCGTCCGCGATGCTGTCCCGGGCGGCGGTCGCCAGCTCCCCGGTGTAATACCCCACGGCCAGGCTGGCGCCGACGAGCAGGACGCCCACGCCAAGACAGGATGCACCAAGTCCGGCAATAAACATGGCCCCCGCCAGAATGCCCCCGGCGGCGGCAATCAGGCCGCCGACAATCGTTCCGGCAATCATCCCGGCCAGCGCACCGGAGTGGCCGATATCATCACCAACGCGTGCTGCTTCAAACATAACAACTGTCCCTGGTGTTAATGGTGGAAGCGGAAGCTCCTGAGAAGATCGCCAAACAGCGTGCTGTCAGCATCGCCCAGCGCGCGGGTGCAGGTCATGGTGAACACCAGAATGTTATTGCTGTCGACGTTAAATACGGCCTGCTGCTGCCATATGCGTTTCCCGTCGCGCAGGTAGGTAGCATGAACGGTTTCCCCCTGTAAAAGATCGTCACCCAGCGTAGCGGCGCTGCGCTCACCCTGCTTCCAGCCCTTGATGTGTTTTTCCATCAGGGCGAGCTGGCGATCGATATACGCGGCAAGCGCTTCACCGGCGTTGAGAGCATCGCGGGAGATGTTGAACGCCGGTGCATCCGCAGCGGGCGACGCAAATACGTTGACGGTACGATCCTGATATCCCTCAGGAAAAGAGATCAGTCCTTCACTGAAAAGGCACTGCGAATGTTGTTCTGACATTGAGCGGGTCCCACCACATATTTTCAGAAGCGGTAAGTTTCGCATATGTGTTTAAGGCTGACTATCCCCAGATTATCGCCCCACCGCCACGCTCGCCGACAGCCCCGCCACCAGTTCAACCCCCTCCGGCAACCTGTCGATATGAATGCGCACCGGTACG
>NZ_QPFW01000041.1:0-1531 GCF_008122455.1 Enterobacter sp. C6 | reverse complement strand
GGCTAAATCCTGCTGCGCTTCTGCCGCATTAATGATGTTGTCGGCGGTCAGGTTATCAAGCGTAATCGCCGGCGGCTGCGTATCCACCGTGACCACGCGCGACGCGTCGGCGCTGTTGCCGCTGACGTTAGTGACGCTGACGCTCACCTGCGCGCGCCCGTCGATCAGGGTTTCCATGGCGCTGGCGGGTACGGTCAGGCTCCAGGAGCCATCCTGCTGCACCTGCGCGGTGAAGGTCTGGTCAGCGAATTTCACCACCACGGTTTGCCCTGCCTCCACGCCCTGCGTCTGGCCGGAAAGGGTTAAATCAACGCCTTTTTCCGCCGCGTTCAGCAGGTCGTCGCCAGAGACGGTATCAATGGTGACCGCCACGGCGTTCAGATCGAGTTCAATCGGGTGTTCAGCCGCAACGGGATTGCCCCAGGCATCTACCGCGCTGACGCTCACCGTCATGCCGCCCGCCGTCCAGGCCTGCAGGTCTGCCGCCGGAACGCCGATCTGCCAGTTGCCGCTGGCGTTAACCGCGGTGACGTACTCAACGTTGTTGATGGTGACGACAATCTGCGTACCCGGGGCCAGATGGGTACTGGAGCCGGTGACGCTCAGATCCTGCTGCTGCTCAATGGCGTTGATCACGTCATCGCCGGAAATGGTGTTCACGCGCAGACCCGGCAGCTCCGCGTTGATATTGATATCACGCTCGCCGGTGCCGGTATTGCCGTGCCCGTTGGTCACCGACGCGGTGAAGGTTAAATCGCCGTCGCCGAACGCCTGAAGATCCGCTGATGGGATCTTCACGCTCCAGGTCAGATCGCTGCCAACCGTTGCGGTGTAGCTCTTGCCGCCTGCGGTGATGGAGACGGTATCGCCCGCCGCCGCGCCGGTAACGCGACCGCTGAGGGTTTGATCGACGCCCGCTTCGGCGTTATTGACCAGGTTGTCGCCCGCAAACGTATTGATGATGACCTGCGGAAGGACGGTATCCACCAGCAGATTCGCTTCGGCAGAACCGCTGTTACCCACGCTGTCGGTACCGCTGACGCTGACGGTGTAAAGCGTGTTCGCCAGATTCAGGACGTCAGAAACCGGAACCTGGATCGCCCAGATACCGTTTTCGACGGTGGCCTGATAGTTGACGTTGTTCAGCGTCACGGTAATGGCGGTGCCGTCCGGCAGGTTGCTGGTGCCGGTCAGGCTCAGCGGCTGCATCGCCTCCTGGGCATTCAGGACGTTATCCTGGCTGATGGCGTCAATCGTAAATTCTGGCGGATGTCCACTCAGCGTAATGTCGTGCGTGGCGCTGCCGGTGTTGCCTGCCGCATCAGTGACGGAAACCGAAAGCGTATGGTTGCCTTCGCCCAGCGCGCCCAGCACGGACGCCGGCACGCCCACGCTCCAGCTGCCGTCCGCCAGCACCACGCCGGTGAAGGTCTGACCGCCAAGGGTTACGGTGACCACATCGCCCGCGGCGGCACCGCTCGCCTGGCCGGAAATAATGTGCGCCTGGCCCTGCTCGCTGATATTAAGGATA
>NZ_QPFW01000040.1:0-1519 GCF_008122455.1 Enterobacter sp. C6 | reverse complement strand
GCTGCTGATTGCCAGCGCGCTGGCAGGGGCGATCCTGATGGTGCTGGCAGACATTGCCTCGCGCATGCTGATTGCGCCGCAAAGCCTGCCCGTCGGGGTGGTCACCGCGCTGGTGGGCGTCCCCTTCTTTGCCGTGATTATCTACCGTTCAAGGAATAAGTGATGAGCATCTGCGCGGAAAATATTACCTGGAAGGTCGGCAAAAAGGTCATCGTTAATGACGTCTCGCTGAAGGTGTCACGGGGCGAAACGGTAGGACTGCTTGGCCCTAACGGCTGCGGGAAATCGTCTCTTTTACGGATCCTCGCGGGGTTGCGTCGCCCGGATGCTGGCTGCGTTACCCTGGACGGGCAGGACATCTCCCGCATCGCCAAAAAACAGCTTGCCCGCCGGGTCGCCTTCGTGGAGCAGCACGGCATGACGGACGCCAATATGCGCGTGCGCGACGTGGTGAAACTTGGGCGTATTCCACACCACTCCGCCTTTTCCAACTGGAGCAACCACGATGACGAGACCGTCACCGCCGCTCTGCAGCGCGTGGATATGCTGGATAAAAGTGACCAGGGCTGGCTGAGCCTCTCCGGCGGCGAGCGCCAGCGCGTCCACATTGCCCGCGCGCTGGCCCAGACTCCGACGGAAATCCTGCTGGATGAACCGACCAACCACCTGGACATCCATCATCAGATGCATCTGATGCAGTTGATCAGCGAATTACCGGTCACCAGCATCGTCGCTATCCACGATCTCAACCACGCCTCGATGTTCTGCGACTCGCTGATTGTGATGCAGAAAGGGCAAATTGTGGCGACGGGGACACCGCAGGATATCTTATCCGAGTCGCTGCTCTGGGATGTCTTCCGGGTCAAAACCAAAATCGAGATCTCGCCGTTCCATGGCAAAAAGCACATCCACTTTATCGTTTAGGGGCGAGTGAACAACGATGCCCCTTCGCCCTGCCACCACGCTCTGGCCGCCCGTCTTACTGGGTAGCCAGTTTGTTTTTAACATTGGCTTTTACGCCGTTGTCCCCTTCCTGGCGATATTCCTGCGCGACGATATGCTGCTCTCCGGCGGGCTGATCGGGCTGATCCTCGGCCTGCGCACGTTCTCTCAGCAGGGGATGTTTATCGTCGGTGGTGCGCTCTCGGACAGGTTTGGCGCGAAAGTCGTTATCCTGAGCGGGTGCATGATTCGCGTTGCGGGCTATCTGCTGCTGGCGTTCGGAGGCTCGCTGTGGCCGATTATTCTGGGCGCGTGCCTGACAGGCGTGGGCGGCGCGCTGTTTTCTCCGTCTATTGAGGCATTGCTGGCGAAAGCGGGCACGCACAGCGAGGCGAAAGGTAAACGAAGCCGGGCGGAGTGGTTCGCGCTATTTGCGGTCTGCGGGGAACTCGGTGCGGTACTGGGCCCGGTTGCCGGCGCCCTGCTCACCGGCCTGGGCTTTCGCCAGGTGGCGCTGGCGGGCGCAGGGGTCTTTATCGTTGCGCTGGTGGTTCTCTACTTTTGCCTGCCCGCGTCA
>NZ_QPFW01000039.1:0-1424 GCF_008122455.1 Enterobacter sp. C6 | reverse complement strand
CCGACCCGCGCGCGCTGAAAACCGATATTCAGGGTCTGCTGGATCCCGCCGCTCTGCAGGCGCTTGCCGACAGGGTTGACGACGGCCGCGCCGCGCCGTGGGGAGCCGGCAAAGGCCCCGGCGATACGGTGTGGATGGGGGTAATGGATAAAAGCGGGCTCGCCGTGTCGTTTATCCAGAGTATCTATCACGAGTTCGGCAGCGGCGTGGTGCTGCCCGATACCGGCATCGTCTGGCAGAACAGGGGCGCATCGTTCAGCCTCGATCCCGCCCATCTTCTGGCCCTCGCGCCGGGCAAACAGCCTTTCCACACCCTGAACCCGGCGGCGGCGCGTCTGAAGGACGGTCGCGTGATGGTCTACGGATCGATGGGCGGCGACGGGCAGCCGCAAACCCAGGCCGCGCTCTTTACACGCTACGTTGTTCAGGGCGTCCCCCTGCAGGAGAGCATCACCCGCCCGCGCTGGCTGCTGGGACGTACCTGGGGACAAACCTCGGACACCTTAAAGCTTGAAGGGCGTTTTTCACCCGAGACGGTCGCGCGCCTGCAGGTACTCGGTCACGAGGTGGAGCTCTTCCCTGACTTTAGTGAAGCCATGGGCCACGCGGGCGCCATTGTTCGCCACCCCAACGGGCTGTTCGAAGGGGCATTTGACCCGCGCAGCAACGGCGCGACCGCCGGATTCTGAGGAGAAAAAAATGACGACACCACAACCCGACTGGCAGACCTATCTGGCGCAAATGGAAACCGTACTCGGCGTTGAGTTGGATGACGCCCGGCGCGCCGAGCTGCAGCTGCAGTTCAGCCGCATTGCCAGCATGGCCGCCCCGCTGATGGCGCTGCCGCTCGACGACCGTCTGGAGATCGCAGGAGTGTATAAAGCATGAGGCTACACGAGATGAGTATCGGCGCGATCCAGCATGCGCTGAACGCAGGCGAGCTGAGCGCGAGCGAGATTGCCCGCCAGACGCTGGAGGGGATTGCGCGCGTGAACCCGCAGATCAACGCCTGGACCGCCGTGACCGAAGCACGCATGCTCGCCGAGGCCGAGAACATCGACACCCTGCGCCGCGAGAAGCGCCCCCTGCCGCCGCTGGCAGGCGTGCCTTATGCGGTGAAAAACCTGTTCGACGTTGCCGGCCATACCACCCTCGCCGGGGCCGAACTGTTCAGCCAGCGCCCTGCCGCCGCCGCTGACAGTTTCGCGGTGCGCCAGCTGCGCAGCGCGGGCGGGCTGCTGACCGGGATGGTGAATATGGACGCCTACGCCTACGGCTTTACCACCGAAAACAGCCACTACGGCACGACGCGTAACCCGCACGACCTGGCGCGCATTGCGGGCGGTTCGTCCGGCGGCTCAGCCGCCGCCGTGGCCGCCGGGCTGGTGCACTTCTCGCTCGGCACCGACACCAACGGCTCAATT
>NZ_QPFW01000038.1:0-1307 GCF_008122455.1 Enterobacter sp. C6 | reverse complement strand
GGTGGCCGTCGCCACCGACAGGGTGTAGGCCACGCCGGCCGCATCCAGCTGCTGGCAGATCGCGCGGGCATCGCTGGTGCCGCCCATGACCAGCACGTCGCCATAGTTCACAGCACATAGCCCCGGGGTGTGATCATCAGCCCCTCCTGAACGTAAGTGGCCTTATTTCCGACGATCACCAGGCTTGTCATATCGACCGGCTCAAAGTCCATGTCGCCCAGCGTGGTCAGCCACTTCTCCTGCTTTTTGCGCCCGGCAGACTTCACTACCCCTACCGGCGTTTGCGGGCTTTTGCTGGCGGACAGCAGCTCAAACGCCCGTGCCAGATGGCCCTCGCGACCCCGGCTGCGCGGGTTATAGAAACAGATGACGAAGTCCGCTTCTCCCGCAGCAACTATGCGTTTTTCAATGACCGGCCACGGCGTCAGCAGATCGCTTAAGCTGATGTGGCAAAAATCGTGCATCAGCGGCGCGCCAAGCAGAGACGCGGCGGCAATACTGGCCGTCATCCCGGGGATCAGGCGAACCTCAACGTCCAGCTTCTGTTTGCTGACCAGTTCCAGCACCAGCCCCGCCATGCCATAAATACCGGCGTCGCCGCTGCTGATAAGCGCGACGTTATGCCCGGCCTGCGCCAGCTCGATCGCCGCCTGACAGCGTTCAATCTCTTTGCACATCCCGGTTTTGATCACCTGTTTGTCGCCGGTGAAGGCCTTCACCAGATGGGTATAGGTTTTGTAGCCAACGATGATTTCTGCCGCCTGCAGCGCGTCTACGGCTTCCATGGTCATCATGGCCTGCGAGCCCGGGCCGATTCCAATTACGGTTAACATCAGTGTGAAACTCCCAAAGTGATAGTGACGCCCTGTTCGCGCAGGGTTTCTCCTCGTAGTTGCCCATGGCTCAGCAGCCACGCTGCCGGTCCCGAGACGCTCCCCACCCCAACCGTCTGGCGTACAAACGGTGAAGCCGGAAAGCGGTGTTCGTGCTCACGCAGCGCGTCAGCGGTAAAGGTTTCAAACGGCACACCCCAGCGGGCGGCAAGCTGAAGCAGGCCCGCTTCGTCTTTTTTAAGGGAGACGCTGCCAATCGCTTTCAGCGCCAGCGGGTCGAACTGCTGCGCTGCAAGCTGGCGCATCAAGAGGGTCGCCAGCAGCGGATACGGCGTGTCGCGTCGACAGCCGATGCCCGCCACGACCCGCTGGGGAACCAGCGTCCAGTGCGGTAACGGCAGTTCCGGCAGCGTGTTGCGCAGCGTAATACACACCAGCGCATCTATTTCCGGTAGGTGCTGCAGGTCGCTCACG
>NZ_QPFW01000037.1:0-1232 GCF_008122455.1 Enterobacter sp. C6 | reverse complement strand
CGGACGGCAGCTGGACGCTGAACGTTCCAGCGGCGGATCTGGCTGGATTAACCGACGGCAGCGTGACCGTCACCGCATCGGTCAGCGATAAAGCGGGTAACCCGGCGTCCGTGGATCACAACCTGGCGGTAGACATCACCGCGCCTGCGGTGACTATCAATACCGTTGCGGGCGACGACGTCATTAACATTGCAGAACACGGCCAGGCGCAAATCATCAGCGGCACCGCCACCGGCGCGGCAGCGGGCGATAAGGTCACCGTCACCATCAGCGGCCAGACCTACACCACCGTGCTGGACGCGGCGGGCAACTGGAGCGTGGGCGTACCGGCGAGCGTGATTTCCGGCCTCAGCGACGGCACCGTGACCGTCACGGCGTCGGTCACCGACGCGGCGGGCAACACCGGCACCGGCACGCATAACGTGACCGTCGATACCGGCCTGCCGTCCGTGGCCTTCAACGCCATCAGCAGCGATAACGTGCTGAACGCGGTGGAGAAAGGTCAGGATCTGAGCGTCAGCGGCACCAGCGCCAACTTGGCGGAAGGCACCGTGGTGACCGTGACCCTGAACGGCAAAAACTACACGGCGACGACCGCCGCAGACGGCACCTGGAGCCTGACGGTTCCGGCGGCGGATCTGGCCGGTCTCGGTCAGGCCAACTACACCCTGAACGCAACCGCCACCAACGGCGTGGGCAACAGCGTGAGCAACACCGCGAACCTGCTGGTGGACACCGCGCTGCCAACGGTCAACATCAACACCGTGGCGGGCGATAACGTCATTAATGCGGCGGAAGTGGCCGCAGGCCAGACCCTGAGCGGCACCGTGGCGAATGCCGAAGCGGGCAATACCGTGACCGTGACCATTGGCGGCAACAGCTATACCGCGACGGTGCAGAACGATCTGACCTGGTCCGTCAACGTGCCGTCTGACGTGCTGACCGCGCTGGGCAACGGCAGCCTGAGCGTGACGGCGACCGTTACCAACGGCCACGGCAACACCGGCACCGGCGAGCGCGAGATCGCGATCGACGCTAACCTGCCGGGGCTGCGCGTCGATACCGTCGCGGGTGATGACGTGATCAACACCATCGAGCACGCGCAGAACCTGATCGTCAGCGGATCCAGCGACGGGCTGGCACCGGGCACGGCGCTGACCGTCACCGTCAACGGCAAAGACTATGCGGCCACTGTACTGGCGGACGGCACCTGGAGCGCGGCGATCCCGGCT
>NZ_QPFW01000036.1:0-1196 GCF_008122455.1 Enterobacter sp. C6 | reverse complement strand
GGTTTGCAGTATTGCTGACGCTGTTGCCCACGCCGTTGGTGGCGGTTGCGTTAAGGGTGTAGTTAGCCTGGCCGAGACCCGCCAGATCCGCTGCCGGAACCGTCAGGCTCCAGGTGCCGTCTGCGGCGGTCGTCGCCGTGTAGTTATTACCGTTGAGGGTCACGATCACTACGGTGCCTTCCGACAGGTTGGCGCTGGTGCCGCTGACGCTCAGATCCTGCCCCTTCTCCACCGCGTTCAGCACGTTATCGCCGCTGATGGCGTTGAAGGCCACGGACGGCAGGCCGGTGTCAACGGTCACGTTATGGCTTCCGGTACCGGTATTGCCCGCCGCGTCGGTGACTGACGCCGTGACGGTCACGGTGCCGTCGCTGAGGCCGGAAATCACGCTGGCCGGGACGCCCACGCTCCAGTTACCCGCCGCGTCCAGCACGGTGGTGTACGTCTGGCCGCCGATGGTGACGGTCACCTTATCACCCGCGGCTGCGCCGGTGGCGGTACCGCTGATGATTTGCGCCTGGCTGTGTTCTGCGAGGTTAATGACATCGTCGCCCGCCACGGTATTGATGGTCACCGCAGGCACGGTCACGTCCACCGTCAGAGTGTGATCAACCGACGCCGGGTTGCCCGCTTTGTCGCTGACGCTCGCCGTCACGATGACGCTGCCGTCGCCAAGCGCCGCCAGATCCGCCGCCGGAACGCTCAGCGTCCAGCTGCCGTCCGCGCCTGCGGTTGTGGTGTAGTCTTTGCCGTTCAGCGACACGGTCACCGTCTGGCCCGCTTCGGCGGTGGTGGTGCCGGACACGGTCAGATCGGACTGCGCTTCTGCGGCATTCAGAATATCGTCAGCCGCCAGGGTATGAATGGTCACGGACGGCGCGGTCGCATCCACGCTGTACTCACGCCCCGCCGAGGCGCTGTTGCCGTTCACGTTGGTGACGCTCACCTGCACGCTGGCGTCGCCATCCTTGAGGTGTGCCAGATCTGCAGACGGTACGGTCCAGGTCCAGTTGCCGCTGTCGTCCACCGTGGTGGTGTAGATTTTGCCGTTCAGGCTGATGGTCACGGTTTGCCCGGCCTCAACGTGGGTGGTCGCACCGGACAGCACCAGATTCGCGCCTTTCTCCGCCGCGTTAATCACGTCGTCGGTCGCAATCGCATTGATGCTGATGGCAACGGTCGCCAGATCCACCGTC
>NZ_QPFW01000035.1:0-1161 GCF_008122455.1 Enterobacter sp. C6 | reverse complement strand
GTCCGTCGCAGCGACGCGCGTCGAGCCACAGTTCGCCCCGTGCCTGGAAATCGTCTGACAGCGCGCCGACCATCCACGCAAATAGGGTCGATTTTCCGCTGCCGGACGGCCCCATCAGGGTGACGATCTCCCCGCGGGGCACGCAAAAACTGACCTCGCGGAAAAGCGGTTCGATGGTGAGATCTTTTACCTTCAGCATTATCGTAATCCTTGACGGTAGCGGCCCGCGAGCCGGGATAACAGGGCGGCAAGACCAAACACCGTGCCCGTGACCAGCAGTAATCCCAGCGCCCGGTTAGCGAGAATCGGGATGCTGCCTCCGCTGCTGAGCGCGACGGTTTCGGTGGTCAGCGTGGCGAAACGCCCCGCGCCCAGCCACAGCGTCGGCATGTATTGTGCCATGCTGACGGAAAAGCCGGTGGCAAAGGCCAGCAGCGCAGGGCGCACCAGCAGGGGGCATTTCAGCAGCAAGAATATTTTTTCCCGTCGCCAGCCGAGCGTTCTGGCGGTAAGAACAAGTCGAGGATCGATCCGCCGCCAGGCGGGTTGCAGCACCAGCAGCGTCCACGGTAATACCCACAGGAGGTGGCTCCAGAGTACGGCGGCGTAGCGCCCGTCGAGTCCCAGATGCAGCGCAATGGCATACTGGCCGGTGACGAGCGGCAGCGCCGGAAGGGCGAGCGGTAACCATACCCACAGTGTGCCGCGCTGCGGGCCCCATTCCAGCCAGAGAACGCTGATGAGCAGGGCGATCAGGCTCGAAAGCAGCCCGAAGGAAAGGCTGGTCCCCACGGGACCTACGTCGTCCCGCTGCGCCAGCATCAGCAGCACCGCGGCGCACAGGATGCCACACGCGGGCAGAAAGCCGCTGAGTGTACGTACAGGCAGAACGCGCTCAGACCTGCGACGTGTCCCGCTGAGGTCAGGAACCCTGCGGCGCCATGCCTTCCATAAACCGTACCCAAGTGCGGCAAGCGCGGCCAGCAGCACGAGGAGTAGCAGGCACAGCAGCGTCCCTTTTGCCTGCTGCTGCGCATCGCCCTGGCTCAGCCACTGCCAGGCCAGCACGGCCAGGGTAGGCGGGTTGCCGGGCCCGAGCACGATCGCCACGTCCACGACCGACAGCGACCACGCCAGCACCGCCAGCATCACCGCGCCGAG
>NZ_QPFW01000034.1:0-1118 GCF_008122455.1 Enterobacter sp. C6 | reverse complement strand
GCAGACGCGTCAGGTCGCGGGTGCGGTAGCGGATCACCGGCAGCGCCTCTTTGGTCAGCGTGGTGAACAGCAGTTCGCCCTGCTGGCCGTCATCCAGCGGCGTGCCGTCGTTCGGGTTGACGATCTCCGGGTAAAAGTGGTCTTCCCAGATGGTCGGGCCGTCGACGGTTTCGATACATTCCATCGCCACGCCCGGCCCCATCACTTCGGAGAGGCCATAGATGTCCAGGGCGGTAATGCCTAAGCGTTTTTCAATTTCACGGCGCATGGCCTGCGTCCACGGCTCGGCACCGAAGACGCCCACGCGCAGGGAACAGGTGCTGGCATCGCCGCCCATCTGACGCTCCAGCTCTTCAATCAGGTTGAGGCAGTAGGATGGCGTCACCATGATCATGTCCGGCTGGAAATCGCGGATCAGCTGCGCCTGCTTCTCCGTCTGGCCGCCGGACATCGGGATCACCGTCGCGCCTAAACGCTCGGCGCCGTAGTGCGCCCCCAGCCCGCCGGTAAAGAGGCCATAGCCATACGCCACGTGAATTTTGTCCTTCGCGCTGCCGCCCGCGGCGCGCAGGGAGCGCGCCACCAGGTTGGCCCAGTTGTCGATGTCACCCTGGGTGTAGCCGACAACCGTCGGTTTGCCGGTGGTGCCGGATGAGGCGTGAATGCGCACCACCTGCTCCATCGGCACGGCGAATGTATCGAACGGATAATTATCCCGCAGGTCCTGCTTGGTTGTGCACGGGAACTTACGGATATCCGCCAGCTCTTTGAAATCGTCAGGATGAACGCCCGCGGCGTCAAACTTGCGTTTGTACATCGGCACGTTGCTGTAGGCGTGATGCAGCGTCCACTTCAGACGTTCGGTCTGCAGCGCCTGTAACTCGTCAAGGGAGGCCGTTTCAATCGGATCAAGCTTTGTTGTATTTGTCATTGTAGGGTACTCACATTGTTTTATGCTCAAACACGCTCAAGGATCATGGCAATGCCCTGACCCACACCGATGCACATCGTACACAGCGCGTAGCGCCCGCCGCGTCGGTGCAGTTCGTTACTCGCGGCCAGCGCCAGTCTGGCACCGCTCATGCCCAGCGGGTGGCCCAGCGCAATCGCGCCACCGT
>NZ_QPFW01000033.1:0-1032 GCF_008122455.1 Enterobacter sp. C6 | reverse complement strand
GAAGAGGGAGAGTCGGTAGTGGTCAGCGGTCTGTTCCTGATTGACTCGGAGGCCAATATTACCGGCGCGCTGGAGCGCATGCGTCACGCTGAAACGGCTGACGGCGCGCATTCTGGCCATTAAGGAGACGATGATGATTGAATGGATTATCCGGCGGTCAGTCGCCAACCGTTTCCTGGTCATGATGGGGGCGCTCTTCCTCAGCGTCTGGGGGGCATGGACCATCATCAACACCCCGGTCGATGCCTTGCCCGATCTGTCTGACGTTCAGGTGATTATCAAAACCAGCTATCCCGGCCAGGCTCCGCAGATTGTTGAAAACCAGGTGACCTATCCACTCACCACCACCATGCTGTCGGTTCCCGGCGCTAAGACCGTGCGCGGTTTTTCGCAGTTTGGTGATTCGTATGTCTATGTCATTTTTGAAGATGGCACCGATTTGTACTGGGCCCGTTCGCGCGTGCTGGAGTATCTGAACCAGGTTCAGGGCAAACTGCCTGCCGGTGTGAGCTCAGAGATCGGTCCTGATGCCACCGGCGTGGGCTGGATATTTGAGTATGCGCTGGTGGATCGCAGCGGAAAACACGATCTCGCCGAGTTACGCTCGTTGCAGGACTGGTTCCTGAAATTTGAACTGAAAACGATCCCGAATGTGGCTGAAGTGGCCTCCGTCGGCGGCGTGGTGAAGCAGTATCAGATCCAGGTCAATCCGTTAAAACTGGCTCAGTACGACATTAGTCTGCCGGAGGTTAAGCAGGCCCTTGAGTCGTCTAA
This sequence comes from Enterobacter sp. C6, assembly GCF_008122455.1. NCBI lineage: Bacteria > Pseudomonadati > Pseudomonadota > Gammaproteobacteria > Enterobacterales > Enterobacteriaceae > Enterobacter > Enterobacter sp. C6. Next base: position 258 of record NZ_QPFW01000033.1, on the reverse strand, counting down.
CCAGGAGGCAGGGGGATCGTCAGTTGAAATGGCGGAAGCGGAGTATATGGTCCGGGCCAGCGGCTATCTGCAGACGATGGACGATTTCAATAACATCGTTCTGAAAACCGGCGAGAACGGGGTACCGATTTACCTTCGTGATGTTGCCCGCGTACAAACGGGGCCGGAAATGCGGCGCGGTATTGCCGAGCTTAACGGGCAGGGTGAAGTGGCGGGCGGCGTGGTGATCCTGCGTTCGGGTAAAAACGCGCGCGAGGT
>NZ_QPFW01000032.1:0-1012 GCF_008122455.1 Enterobacter sp. C6 | reverse complement strand
TCAGCACCGTGGCCGATGACGATATCGTCAACAACGCCGAGCAGCTGGCGGGCCAGACCATCCGTGGCACGACCACGGCGGAACAGGGCCAGACGGTGACCGTCTCCTTCAACGGGCACAGCTATCAGGCGACCGTCGGGGCGGACGGATCGTGGTCGGTCTTCGTGCCGGGCCGTGATTTCCTCGGCCTGAGCGACGGGGATTACACCATTACGGCTACGGTAAGCGACAGGGCGGGTAACCCGGGCAGCGCGACGCACGACGTGACGCTGAACGGCGATGTCCCAACCATCACCATTAATACCTTTGCGCAGGACGATATCGTCAACGCCGCCGAGCACGGCACGCCGCTGGTCATCAGCGGCACCACCGACGCGCCTGTAGGCCAGACGGTGACCATCACGCTGAACGGTAAAACCTATACGGCGACCGTACAGAATGACGGTACCTGGAGCTACACGGTGGGAAGCGCTGACGTGACCGCGCTGGCAGACGGTGGCTCGTACGTGATTAACGCGCAGGTCAGCAATACCATCGGCAACAGCGCCAGCGATAACCATACCGTCACGGTCGATCTGACCGCGCCGTCGATGGGTATCGCTATTGATTCGCTGCAAAACGACACCGGCCTGAGCGCAACGGATTTCATCACCAACGACAGCCAGGTCGTCGTCAACGGCTCGCTGACCGCGCAGCTCGGCAATAACGAGAAGGCGCAGATCAGCCTCGACGGCGGCGTCACATGGATTGACCTGACCGTGACCGGCACCACCTGGCGCTACGCCGATGGCCGCACCCTGACGGACGGGACGTATCAGTACCAGGTCCGCGTGATTGATAACGCGGGCAACGTGGGGGCCACGGACAGCCAGGACGTGGTGATTGACCTGACGAAGCCTGCGGCAACCACCATTACCGTGGATTCCATTACGCAGGATACCGGCCTGTCCGGCAGCGACTTTATCACCAGCGACAACCAGATCAGCCTGAAAGGGACGCTCGGCGCGGCGCT
>NZ_QPFW01000031.1:0-978 GCF_008122455.1 Enterobacter sp. C6 | reverse complement strand
GGCATTCGCTTCGGCTGTCCCGCTCAGCGTTGGGCGCGTGTCGTTGGTCGGATTCGTACCGGTCACCGGCCCGGTGACGCTGCCGACATCATCAATGACCGAACTGATGACCGGCGCGGCTGGCGGGAGGGTATCGACGTTAATCACATACCCGGCGGTGGGCGCGCTGGCGTTGCCTACCGCATCGGTAGCGGTAAAGGTTAAATTGTGCGCGCCGTTGCTCAGCGCCGGAGATGGCGTAAAGCTCCACGCCCCACCGGTCGCCGTCACGCTGCCGATTTGCACGCCGTTATCAAAGATTTTCACCGTGGAACCCGCTTCTGCCGTGCCGCTGAGCGTTGGCTGCGCGTCGTTGGTGATCCCGCCGTTGGCAATCGGCGTCGCCGCATTGCCCACGTCATCCACGATACTGGTCAGCACCGGCAGCGCAGGCGGCGTGGTGTCGACAGTGAGGCTGAAGCTGCTGGAGGACACGCTGGTGTTGCCTGCCGCATCCGTGGCCTGCGCGGTAAAGCTGTGCGGACCACTCGCCAGCGTGGTGGTGAGCAAGATACTCCAGTTCCCGCCGCTATCCGCGGTGCCCGTTCCGACAAGCGTGGTTCCCTCATAGATCTTCACGGTGGCAAACGGTTCACTGGTCCCGACAAGGCGCGGTACGGTGTCGTCGGTTGTCTGCCCGGACGTGAGCGGGCCGGTGAGGATGCCCACGTCGTCTATCGCCTGGCTGATAACCGGCGCGTTCGGTGCCGCGGTATCAATAATCAGGGTAAAGTCCGGCGAGGTCGGGCTGACGTTGCCCGCTGCATCGGTGACCGTGGCGGTCCAGGTATGGCTGCCGCTGGCCAGCGGCGCTGACGGCGTAAAGCTCCATGCCCCGGTACCGTCCGCCTGAACGGTGCCGACCGGCTGCCCGTTTTCATAAACGGTGACCGTGGCGTTGGCGGTCGCGGTGCCGTTCAGCGTCGGCGTGGTATCGTC
>NZ_QPFW01000030.1:0-906 GCF_008122455.1 Enterobacter sp. C6 | reverse complement strand
TGATGACCAGCTTATCGCCGACGCTCGCGCCGGTTGCCGTGCCGCTGACAATCTGCGCCTGCCCGTGCTCCACGCTGTTGATGACGTCATCGCCCGCGACAGCGTTAAAGCTGACGGTCGGCGGCGTGGTATCAAGCGTAATCGCTTTGCCCGCGCTGCCCGGGTTACCCGCTGCGTCGCTCACGCTGACCTGCACGGTGTAGCCGTTATCCGCCAGTGCGGACAGGTCGGTGCCCGGCACGTTCACGCTCCAGATACCACCCTGCTGCACCTGGGCGGTATAGCTCTTACCGCCCAGCGTCACGGTGACCGTCTGCCCGACTTCCGCCGTGGTGGTGCCGGAAATGGCCACGCCCGCAGACGCTTCGCTGGCGTTAATCACGTTGTCGCCAGCGACCGTATCAATGCTCACGGTTGGCGCAGTCGCGTCCACGCTGTACTCCCGGCCCGCCGTGGCGCTGTTGCCGTGCGCGTTGGTGACGCTCACCTGCACGCTGGCGTCACCGTCCTTCAGGCCCGCGAGATCCGCAGACGGCACGGTGGCCGTCCAGTTGCCATCAGCATCCACTTTTGCGGTATACGTCTTGCCGCCGAAGGTGATGGTGACGGTCTGGTTTTCCTCCACGTTCGAGGTGCTGCCGGAGAGCACCAGATCCGCGCCTTTCTCCGCCGTGTTAATCACGTCGTCGGTGGCAATCGCATCGATGCTGATAGCGACTGCCGCCAGATCCACCGTTACGTCATGGCTGATGGTCACCGGGTTGCCCGCCGCGCTCTGGCCCGCAACGGTGACGGTGACCGTACCTGCTGCGAAGGCCCCGACGTCTGCCGTCGGGATCGCCGCGCTCCAGGAACCGTCTGCCAGCACGGAGGCCGCATAGGTTTTGCCATTGACGGTCACGGTGA
>NZ_QPFW01000029.1:0-898 GCF_008122455.1 Enterobacter sp. C6 | reverse complement strand
CACCTCCTCCAGCGGCGGACGCTCGCTCCAGTCCTTCAGCATGATGGAGATAAACCCGCCGTTAGAGGCGCTGGTGCCGTTGAGGATGTTAAACCCGGAGACCTGAATCACATCCCCCACCGCCGGATTTTGGGCGATCAGCTCCCGCGCGGTGGTCATCACCGCTTCGGTACGCTCCAGCGAAGCCGCTTCCGGCAGCTGGACGCTGGCAAAGAAATAACCCTGATCTTCCTGCGGCAGGAAACCTTTTGGCATCGATGTAAAGCTGAACAGCACGACTGCCGCCGCGCCTGCGGTGGCCAGCAGCGCCAGCCACGGACGCAGGTTTAAGATATGCACGAGGCGGGTGTAGAAACCGCGCGTGGCGTCCAGCCCGCGGTTGAAGGCGCGATAAACGGCCGCCGGTTTCTCCGGGCGCGGACGCAGCAGCATCGCGCACAGCGCGGGCGTCAGGGTCAGCGCCACCAGGCTTGAGAGCGTCACGGCGGTGGAGAGCGTCACCGCGAACTGGCGATACAGCTCGCCGACAATCCCCGGCAGCAGCGTCACCGGCACAAATACCGCCAGCAGCACCAGCGTCGTCGCGATCACCGGTCCGGCGATCTGGCGCAGGGCCAGCGCGATCGCCGCCGTGCGGCTCTGCCCTTCCGCCATCAGCGTTTCGACGCTCTCCACCACCACGATGGCGTCATCCACCACCATGGTCAGCGCCAGAATAATGGCGAACAGGCTCAGCGTGTTGGCGGAGTAGCCGAGCGTATAGAGCACGGCAAACGTCCCCACCAGCGACACCGGAATGGCGAGGGCGACAATCAGCGTGGCGCGCCAGCTTTGCAGAAACAGGGAAACGACCACCACAACCGCCAGCATGGTGAGCGCCAGCGAGACGCCGATCTCT
>NZ_QPFW01000028.1:0-835 GCF_008122455.1 Enterobacter sp. C6 | reverse complement strand
TCACCACCTGAGAGGCGGTGGAGCCGACGTTGCCCGCCTGGTCGATAATCCGCACCTGGTAGGTGTAGTCTCCGTCAGGCAGATCGCGGGTATCGGTGTAGCTCCAGCGCTGGTTGGTGACCGTGGTATCGAGCCAGGTGTTCCCGCCGTCCAGGCTTATCTGTACGCGCTCGTCGCTTGCCAGCGCGCTGCCCAGCGAACCGTTGATGGTCAGCGTGGTGTCCATGGTGATGAAATCACTCCCGGACTGGCCGGTATCTTCGCTGATGCTGTCGATGGTGACGCCGTACTGCGGCGCCTGCGTATCCACCGTCACCGCCTGCGAGGTGGTTGCCCCGACGTTCCCCGCCTGGTCGACGACCCGCACCTGGTAGTTATGGCTGCCGTCGGTCAGGGTACGCGTGTCGCTGTAGCTCCACTGCGTCCCGCTGACGGTGGCGTATACCCAGGTCGTGCCGCCGTCCATGCTCACCTGCACGAATTCACCCGCGCCGAGTTCTGCGCCGAGCGTTCCGTGCAGCGTGTACGAGGTCGAACTGGTCAGGAAGTCGTTATTGTCGAAGCCGGTATCCACGGTAATGTTATCCACGGTCACCGTAATCGCCGCATCCGGGGCGACCGTATCGACGGTCACCTGCTGATGGGCGCTGGCACCCACATTGCCCGCCGCATCCACCACGCGAACGTAGTAGTCATAGGTCTGGTTACCCAGCGTGCGGCCATCGACGTAGTACCAGCTGTTGCCGGTGACAATCACGTTCTGCCAGGTGACGCCGCCGTCGATGCTGATCTGGGCGTATTCGCCGTCGGCCAGCGTCGCGCCGAGCGAGCCGTG
>NZ_QPFW01000027.1:0-767 GCF_008122455.1 Enterobacter sp. C6 | reverse complement strand
GGCAAAGACTACACCGCTATGCTGGACGCGTCCGGCAACTGGAGCGTGGGCGTTCCTGCGGCGGACGTGGGCGCGCTGGCAAACGACGAGCAGACGATCTCTGCGACCCTCACCGACAAAGCCGGTAACAGCACCACCGCGACGCACGAGTTTGACGTCTCCCTGACCGCGCCGGTGATTGCCATCAATACCCTGGCGGCTGATGACGTGATCAACGCGACTGAGAAAGGCCAGGATCTGCTGGTGTCCGGCACCAGTAACCAGCCGGATGGCACGACCATTACGGTGACCCTGAACGGCATCAGCTATACGGCCACCGCCGACGCGAGCGGGAACTGGAGCGTGACCGTTCCGGCGGCAAACGTCTCTGCGCTGGGCGAAGCGAGCTACGCCGTGACGGCGAGCGTGACCGACAGCGCGGGGAACAGCGCGAGCACCGGCCACAGCGTGCTGGTCGACAGCGCGCTGCCGCAGGTCACCATCAACCCCGTCGCCACGGACGATGTCATTAACGCGGCGGAAGTGGCTAGCGGGCAGACCCTCAGCGGAAAAGTGAGCGGCGCAGCGAGCGGTGACACTGTCACTGTTTCAGTCGGTGGCAATACCTGGACCGCGACGGTTCAGGACGACCTGAGCTGGTCGGTCAACGTGCCGTCCACGGTCTTAACCGCCATCGGTAACGGCGATCTGACGGTATCAGCCAGCGTCACCAACGGCCACGGCAACACCGGAACGGGCGAGCGCGAAATCGTTATAGATGCCAACCT
>NZ_QPFW01000026.1:0-739 GCF_008122455.1 Enterobacter sp. C6 | reverse complement strand
GAACGTCGAGCGTCCAGGTGCCGTCGCTGCCGACAAGCGCAGTGTAGGTTTTGCCGCCCAGCGTCACGGTAACGGTCTGACCCGCCTCCGCGCTGGAAGATCCGTGCACGGTCAGCGGCAGCTGGGCTTCCGCGGCGTTCAGCATGTCGTCAGCCGACAGCGTCGCAATGCTCACCACCGGCGCAGTGGTATCCACGCTGATGCCGTGCGTCGCCGACGCGCTGTTGCCCGCGCTGTCCTGCGCCGACACGGACACCTGATAGCGCGCGCCATCGGCCAGGGCACCCACGTCTGCGGCCGGAACGGTGGTCGTCCAGCTGCCGTCGCTCTGGATGGTGGCCGTATAGCTCTTGCCGTTCAGCGTCACGGTAACCTGCGTCCCGCTGGCGAGCTGGGCGCTGGAGCCGTTAATTACCAGGGACGAACCGGCTTCCGCCGCGTTGATGACGTCGTCACCGCTAACGGTGTTCACCGTCAGCGCCACGGAGGCGGTGTTCACCACCACATCGTGAGTCTGGGTGCTGCTGTTGCCCGCGCCGTCGGTAATCGTCGCGCTGAGGGTCACGGTGCCGTCGGTCAGCGCGGAAATCACGCTGGCCGGAACGCCCACGCTCCAGTTACCGCTGGCGTCAACGGTGGTGGTGTACTGGTTCGAACCGAGGGTGATGACCAGCTTATCGCCGACGCTCGCGCCGGTTGCCGTGCCGCTGACAATCTGCGCCTGCCCGTGCTCCACGCT
>NZ_QPFW01000025.1:0-686 GCF_008122455.1 Enterobacter sp. C6 | reverse complement strand
GACACCCCGACTCGCCACTACGCACACGTAGACTGCCCAGGCCACGCCGACTATGTTAAAAACATGATCACCGGTGCTGCGCAGATGGACGGCGCGATCCTGGTTGTTGCTGCGACTGACGGCCCAATGCCTCAGACTCGTGAGCACATCCTGCTGGGTCGTCAGGTAGGCGTTCCTTTCATCATCGTGTTCCTGAACAAATGCGACATGGTTGATGACGAAGAGCTGCTGGAACTGGTAGAGATGGAAGTTCGTGAACTGCTGTCTCAGTACGATTTCCCAGGCGACGATACCCCAATCGTTCGTGGTTCTGCTCTGAAAGCGCTGGAAGGCGAAGCAGAGTGGGAAGCGAAAATCATCGAACTGGCTGGCTTCCTGGATTCTTACATCCCAGAACCAGAGCGTGCGATTGACAAGCCATTCCTGCTGCCAATCGAAGACGTATTCTCCATCTCCGGTCGTGGTACCGTTGTTACCGGTCGTGTAGAGCGCGGTATCATCAAAGTTGGTGAAGAAGTTGAAATCGTTGGTATCAAAGAGACTGCGAAGTCTACCTGTACTGGCGTTGAAATGTTCCGCAAACTGCTGGACGAAGGCCGTGCTGGTGAGAACGTTGGTGTTCTGCTGCGTGGTATCAAACGTGAAGAAATCGAACGTGGTCAGGTTCTGGCGAAGCCAGGCTCAAT
>NZ_QPFW01000024.1:0-630 GCF_008122455.1 Enterobacter sp. C6 | reverse complement strand
TCAGGGAGAACTCATCTCGGGGCAAGTTTCGTGCTTAGATGCTTTCAGCACTTATCTTTTCCGCATTTAGCTACCGGGCAGTGCCATTGGCATGACAACCCGAACACCAGTGATGCGTCCACTCCGGTCCTCTCGTACTAGGAGCAGCCCCCCTCAATTCTCCAGCGCCCACGGCAGATAGGGACCGAACTGTCTCACGACGTTCTAAACCCAGCTCGCGTACCACTTTAAATGGCGAACAGCCATACCCTTGGGACCTACTTCAGCCCCAGGATGTGATGAGCCGACATCGAGGTGCCAAACACCGCCGTCGATATGAACTCTTGGGCGGTATCAGCCTGTTATCCCCGGAGTACCTTTTATCCGTTGAGCGATGGCCCTTCCATTCAGAACCACCGGATCACTATGACCTGCTTTCGCACCTGCTCGAGCCGTCACTCTCGCAGTCAAGCTAGCTTATGCCATTGCACTAACCTCCTGATGTCCGACCAGGATTAGCTAACCTTCGTGCTCCTCCGTTACTCTTTGGGAGGAGACCGCCCCAGTCAAACTACCCACCAGACACTGTCCGCAACCCGGATCACGGGTCTACGTTAGAACACCAGCCATTAAAGGGTGGTATTTCAAGGA
>NZ_QPFW01000023.1:0-598 GCF_008122455.1 Enterobacter sp. C6 | reverse complement strand
AGACCGTTGCGGGTGATGGACTGCATTGCCGCCCCTGCCATGCCGAGCATGGCGCCGCACAGTATCGCCATCAGCAGGCGCGGCAGGCGGATGTCCATCACGACGTAGCGCGTCTCCGCCGCCAGGCTTTCTGGATAAAACAGCGCGCCCCCGATGGCGGAGGCGGGAATGGGCAGAGAACCGTGCGTCAGGCCAAAGCCCAGCAGGCTTAGCGCCGCCAGCGCGAAAAGCGACAGGTACGCCAGCGCCTTCGGACGAACCAGCGCCGATAAACGGCCAACACGGATTGCGCGGAGTCCGGCCCGGTTCATTTGAACATCCTCGACGCCATAAAAATGAACACGGGCGCGCCGACCAGGGCCGTCATGATGCCGGTTGCCAGCTCCCAGGGGGTAAACAGCGTGCGGGCAGCGATATCCGCCAGCAGCAACACCAACGCGCCGCACAGGGCCGACAGCGGCACCATCACGCGTAAATCGACCGACACCAGACGGCGGATGAGCTGCGGCACCACAAGGCCGATAAAGCCAATCGGCCCGGCGACAGAGACGGCCGCGCCGCAGAGCAGCGCGATGGCCAGCAGGGCGAGCAGGCGAGT
>NZ_QPFW01000022.1:0-542 GCF_008122455.1 Enterobacter sp. C6 | reverse complement strand
CAAAGGCAGGTTCTTTAAGGTAAGGAGGTGATCCAACCGCAGGTTCCCCTACGGTTACCTTGTTACGACTTCACCCCAGTCATGAATCACAAAGTGGTAAGCGCCCTCCCGAAGGTTAAGCTACCTACTTCTTTTGCAACCCACTCCCATGGTGTGACGGGCGGTGTGTACAAGGCCCGGGAACGTATTCACCGTAGCATTCTGATCTACGATTACTAGCGATTCCGACTTCATGGAGTCGAGTTGCAGACTCCAATCCGGACTACGACGCACTTTATGAGGTCCGCTTGCTCTCGCGAGGTCGCTTCTCTTTGTATGCGCCATTGTAGCACGTGTGTAGCCCTACTCGTAAGGGCCATGATGACTTGACGTCATCCCCACCTTCCTCCAGTTTATCACTGGCAGTCTCCTTTGAGTTCCCGGCCTAACCGCTGGCAACAAAGGATAAGGGTTGCGCTCGTTGCGGGACTTAACCCAACATTTCACAACACGAGCTGACGACAGCCATGCAGCACCTGTCTCAGAGTTCCCGAAGGCACCAA
>NZ_QPFW01000021.1:0-540 GCF_008122455.1 Enterobacter sp. C6 | reverse complement strand
GGGAACCCGTTTTGGGATCACCCTGTTAGGCAGCCGGGGTATTACGGGCTCCTGGCCGCAGGGCTGGCTGGAGACGTGCGATGCTCAGGGCATCAGCGTGGCGCAGGCGATGGTACAGGCGGGGCTCGATCCTGCCCGCGTGGCGCTCGCGGCACGTCATCAGGACGATTTCAGCGCCTGTCTGGAACTGCACATCGAACAGGGGCCGTGTCTGGAGCAGGAAGGGCTGGCGCTGGGCGTGGTGGAAGCCATTAACGGCGCGCGCCGCCTCAGCTGCCGCTTCACCGGCGAGGCCGGACACGCGGGTACCGTGCCGATGAGTCACCGTAAGGATGCCCTGGCCGCCGCCGCCGAATGGATGGTGCTGATCGAAAACATCACCCGACAGCAGGGCGGCAACCGGGTGGCGACGGTCGGTGAGCTGCGCTGCCTGCCCGGCGCGGTCAACGTGATCCCGGGCGAGGTTGCGCTCTCGCTGGATATTCGCGGCCCGCAGGATGCCCCGCTTGACGCGCTGCTCGCTGAACTGCTGGCGCAAGC
>NZ_QPFW01000019.1:0-503 GCF_008122455.1 Enterobacter sp. C6 | reverse complement strand
GCGCTCGCCCCATACCGACCACCGCCTCAGCCGGCCAGTCAAATCCGAGCTGCGTGTTCTGGCGCATCACCGCCCGGTAGCGGGAGAGCCTGTCCGGCTGCCAGGCCGCAAGCGGTGTGCCCGCCAGGCTGCACCGTCCGCCCGCAGGTTTAAGGTAGCCGGTCAGCAGCCGCAATAGCGTCGATTTTCCGGCGCCGTTGGGGCCAATCAGCGCCACCAGCTCGCCCTGAGATAAGGTCAGCGACACGTCGTTAATCAGCGTGCGTTGTCCGGCGCGAAAAACAAGGTTTTCTGCACAGTAGCGCTCAGCCATGCGCACCTCCGCGACGAAAGATAAGCCACAGGAACCACGGCGCGCCGAGAAGGCTGGTCAATAAGCCAACCGGCATTTCCGCCGGGGCGACGAGGCTGCGCGCCAGCGTATCGGCCACCAGCAGGAGTAGCGCACCGGCCAGCACCGAGCCGGGGAGCACGGCCCGATGGTCGGCCCCCAGCCACATGCG
>NZ_QPFW01000018.1:0-499 GCF_008122455.1 Enterobacter sp. C6 | reverse complement strand
TCGCCGTCTATATCCAGGCGAAATCCCTGTCGGCCGGGGCGGCATGGCAAATCTACGGCGTGCTGGCGCTGGTGCTGATTGCACTGGTGGCGCGCTACCTGCCGCGATCCGGGCAGCTCCATCGACCCGGCACCGCGCCGGAGCCGCTGCTGCTGACGGCGGATTTAAAGCGCCTGGTCTGGAGCTACAGCCTGGCCGGGTTTGGCTATATCCTCCCGGCGACCTTCCTGTCGCAAATGGCGGCGGTGCGTTTTCCCGGCAGCCTGTTTGCCCAGTTTGTCTGGCCGATTTTTGGTCTCGCCGCCGTGGTGGGCATTGCGCTAAGTATTCTTTTACGCCACACCTCAACGGCTAACCGCAGGCTGGCTATCGTGCTGTGGTTACAGGGGGCGGGCGTGCTGGCGGCCTGGCTGCTGCCGGGGATTGGCGGTTTGCTGACGGGCGGGCTGCTGGTGGGAGGCGGCTTTTTGTGTGCCGTGCAGCTCTCTCTTTTATACGG
>NZ_QPFW01000017.1:0-494 GCF_008122455.1 Enterobacter sp. C6 | reverse complement strand
CCGTAGGGGAACCTGCGGTTGGATCACCTCCTTACCTTAAAGAACCTGCCTTTGTAGTGCTCACACAGATTGTCTGATGAAAAACAGCAGTAAAAATCTCTGCAGGCTTGTAGCTCAGGTGGTTAGAGCGCACCCCTGATAAGGGTGAGGTCGGTGGTTCAAGTCCACTCAGGCCTACCAAACTCCTTTTAAAGGATGAGCGGTACAGAGATTGCAAAACGATGGGGCTATAGCTCAGCTGGGAGAGCGCCTGCTTTGCACGCAGGAGGTCTGCGGTTCGATCCCGCATAGCTCCACCATCTTTTACTGCGAACACAAGAAAACTTCAGAGTGAACCTGAAAAGGTGCACTGCGAAGTTTTGCTCTTTAAAAATCTGGATCAAGCTGAAAATTGAAACGACACATCTTTAAGGTGTGTTCGAGTCTCTCAAATTTTCGCAATCATGAAGTGAAACATCTTCGGGTTGTGAGGTTAAGCGACTAAGCGTACACGG
>NZ_QPFW01000016.1:0-470 GCF_008122455.1 Enterobacter sp. C6 | reverse complement strand
GTGAAGAAGCCCACGCCCACCAGCTTCGGGATAAAGGCAATGCGGTCCGCCGCCTGCGCCGAGGCGAAGCTGAGGGCCATTGCCAGGACGAACAGTTTTGTTTTCATCTTACGCTCCGGATAGTTTTCTAAAGAGAGAACGCACCCACTCGCGGTGCAGACTCAGCGAACGTCCCATCACCACCACAACCAGCAGCGCCCCTGACAGCGCGCTCGACACCTGGTTGGGGATGCCGACCATCTGTAAACCCTGCTGCAGATACCCCACCAACAGCGCCGCCAGCGCTGTACCGACAACCGAACCTGAACCACCGTAGATATTGGCCCCGCCGAGCACGGCAGCGGTGAGCGCGGGCATCAGCAAATCGCGCCCCAGATCCGAACGCGCGGAGCCGAAATAGGAGACCATTACCAGCGCGGCAATCGCGGAGGCTACGCCCACCAGGCCGTACAGCGCGTAGGGCATGCCGT
>NZ_QPFW01000015.1:0-464 GCF_008122455.1 Enterobacter sp. C6 | reverse complement strand
GGATCTGGTGCTCTCCGGGGCGACCTCGAACGTTGAGGAAAACCAGACCGTTACCATCACCTTCGGCGGCAAGAGCTACACCGCGACCGTAGGCGCCGACGGCAAATGGACGACCACGGTGCCAGCCGCCGACCTGGCGGGTCTGAAAGACGGCGACGCCAGCGTGCAGGTGAGCGTCACCAACGTCAACGGCAACAGCGCCTCGGCAGGCCGCGAGTACAGCGTGGATGCGACCGCACCGTCCGTGACCATTAACACCCTGGCGACGGACGACATTCTCAATGCCACCGAAGCGAAGAGCGATCTGGCCGTTTCCGGTACCAGTACCGCCGAAGCGGGCCAGACGGTCACCGTATCGCTGAACGGTAAAGACTACACCACAACCGTCAGCGCGGACGGCAGCTGGACGCTGAACGTTCCAGCGGCGGATCTGGCTGGATTAACCGACGGCAGCGTGACCGTCA
>NZ_QPFW01000014.1:0-463 GCF_008122455.1 Enterobacter sp. C6 | reverse complement strand
GGGTAAGCGCAGCGCTACCCGCCGAAAAGCCGCACAGATCACAAAACCCAATCCCGCCCGAAAAGTACCCGCCGTTGTCCCAATCGTCCCTTCACGTTACGTCCCTCTCAGGCTTCAATTAAACAACAAAAACAAAACATAAATTTAACAACCCTATTCCGATACGAGGTCCCCTATGAAGCCTGAAGAGTTCCGCGCTGATGCCAAACGCCCGTTAACCGGCGAAGAGTATTTAAAAAGCCTGCAGGACGGTCGTGAGATTTATATCTACGGCGAGCGCGTCAAAGACGTCACCACCCATCCGGCGTTTCGCAATGCGGCGGCCTCCATCGCGCAGATGTACGACGCGCTGCACAAGCCGGACATGCAGGACACGCTCTGCTGGGGCACCGACACCGGCAGCGGCGGCTACACCCACAAGTTCTTCCGCGTGGCGAAAAGCGCCGACGACCTGCGCCAGCAG
>NZ_QPFW01000013.1:0-457 GCF_008122455.1 Enterobacter sp. C6 | reverse complement strand
CCGGCGATTACGCTTGATAACCTGACCGCCGACAACATCATTAATGCGGCAGAAGCGCAGCAGGATTTAGCCTTGAGCGGCACCAGCAGTGCTGAAGCAGGCCAGACGGTCACCGTGACGCTGAACGGCAAAACGTATCAGACCACGGTCCAGACGGACGGTACCTGGCAGCTGAGCGTCCCGGCGGCTGACGTCGGTGCCCTGACGGACGGCATCGTTACCGTGACGGCAACCGTGAGCGACGTGGCGGGCAACAGCAGCAGCGCCGATCGCGTGGGTCTGGTGGATGCGACTGTACCGCAGGTGACCATTAATGACTTTGTCACCGGCACCAATACCGTTAACCAGCTCGCCCATTCACAGGCGCAGATCCTGAGCGGCTCCGTCACCGGTGCGGCAGCGGGTGACCTGGTGACTATCACCATTAACAGCGTGGATTACACCACCGTGGTGGATG
>NZ_QPFW01000012.1:0-456 GCF_008122455.1 Enterobacter sp. C6 | reverse complement strand
GCTACGGGCGCGACCTGCTCTCGCGCCTGATTTATGGCACCCGTCCGGCGCTCGGGCTGGTGGCGCTAGTTACCGTTATCACCCTGCCTGCCGGGCTGCTGGTGGGAATTTTGTCCGGCTACTACGGCGGCTGGATGGAGCGCATCCTGATGCGCTTTACCGACGTGGTGATGTCGATGCCGCGCCTGATCCTCGCCTTCGCGTTTGTGGCGATGCTCGGTCCGGGGCTGGTCAACGGCGCGCTGGCGCTGGCCTTAACCACCTGGCCTGCCTATGCGCGTCAGGCGCGGAGCGAGATTCAGCGTCTGCGCCACAGCGATTATCTGGCCGCCGCAGAGATGATGGGCATTCGCGGCCTGCGCCTGCTGGTCGGCCATATTCTGCCCCTGTGCCTGCCGTCCGCGATTGTGCGCCTGGCGCTGGATCTGGCAGGGATTATTCTGGCGGCCGCCGGTC
>NZ_QPFW01000011.1:0-456 GCF_008122455.1 Enterobacter sp. C6 | reverse complement strand
CGAAATAGGAGACCATTACCAGCGCGGCAATCGCGGAGGCTACGCCCACCAGGCCGTACAGCGCGTAGGGCATGCCGTTCACCGACAGCGCCGCATAGCGCGCCGCGCGAGGATTCTGCCCAATCAAAAACAGATGACGACCAAAGCGCCCGCGGTGGGTAATCAGCCAGAAGAAGACGGTAATCACCGCGAACAGCACCAACGGGATCGGCAGGCCAAACACCGTGAGGTTAGCGAACGCCGTGAAGCTGTCCGGGAAGCCGCCGATGCCCTCGTAGCCCGTGGCTCCCGCCATGCCGGAGAGCAGCAGCGCCCCGCCGCCGTAGAGGTAGAGCGTGCCGAGGGTAATCACCAGCGGGCTGATGCCGGTGTAGTGGATCAGCGCCGCGTTTACCAGCCCGCACAGCAGTCCCAGCAGCAGCGTCAGCGGAACGGCGACCGCCATCGGCCACCCAG
>NZ_QPFW01000010.1:0-455 GCF_008122455.1 Enterobacter sp. C6 | reverse complement strand
TGCCGGGGATGATCTGGATCCTCGCCGGGGTGGTATTGGCGGGGGCGGTACAGGACTTTATGGTGCTGTTTGTCTCCACCCGCCGCGACGGACGTTCGCTGGGTGAGCTGGTGAAAGAGGAGATGGGGGCCACCGCCGGGGTGATTGCGCTGGTGGCGACCTTTATGATCATGGTAATCATCCTCGCGGTGCTGGCGATGATCGTGGTGAAAGCGCTGACCCACAGCCCGTGGGGAACCTATACCGTTGCCTTCACCATTCCGCTGGCGCTGTTCATGGGGATCTACATTCGCTACCTGCGTCCGGGCCGCATTGGTGAAGTGTCGGTGATTGGTCTGGTATTCCTGGTGTTCGCCATTATCTCCGGCGGCTGGGTGGCGGAAAGCCCGACCTGGGCGCCGTTCTTCGACTTTACCGGCGTACAGCTGACCTGGATGCTGGTGGGCTACGGCTTT
>NZ_QPFW01000009.1:0-451 GCF_008122455.1 Enterobacter sp. C6 | reverse complement strand
GCGGATCGCCTGCGCGGCGAGCTGCACCGCTTTCAAGCCCGCACCGCAGACCAGGTTGACCGTTGTCGCTGGAGTACGGACGGGCAATCCGGCGTTGATGGCCGTCTGGCGCGCAGGGTTTTGTCCGCATCCCGCCGTCAGCACCTGACCGAAAATCACCTCATCTATCGTCTCAGCTGGAAGACCGCTGTTCTCCAGCAGACGACTCACCGCTATGGCCCCCAGCTCAACCGCTGAAAGGGAAGATAGCGATCCGCGAAAACTGCCAATGGGGGTTCGCGTTGCCCCGACAATCATGACCTCTTTCATCGTAAGTCCTCAGCTGAAGCGCATCTCGCGAACGTCGTCCGCCACAATTAATTTTCCGGCGGTCTTAGCCGCAATGTCGTCGATACTGACGCCGGGGGCGTATTCCCGCAGGATGAACGCGCCGTCCGCGATCTCGAGCAGC
>NZ_QPFW01000008.1:0-450 GCF_008122455.1 Enterobacter sp. C6 | reverse complement strand
CCGCCACGCTCGCCGACAGCCCCGCCACCAGTTCAACCCCCTCCGGCAACCTGTCGATATGAATGCGCACCGGTACGCGCTGTGCCAGCCGCACCCAGCTAAAGGTAGGCTCGACGTCGGGCAGACCCAGCCCGCCCGTCTCGTCGTTGCTGTCCCCAATCCCGTGTCCGATGCTCTCCACGTGCCCCGTGATGACCGGCTCGTATCCCATCAACACAACCTGCGCAGCATCCCCAACGCGAATATGGCGCAGCTTGGTCTCTTCAAAGTACCCCACCACCCAGAAGCTGTGGGCATCGACGATGGCGACCTTTGTCTCCCCCGCCGTCGCGTAGTCTCCGGGCCGCAGCCGCAGGTGCGTAACGTACCCCGAAACCGGCGCACGGACGGTGGCGTGCGCCAGATTAAGCTCAGCCAGTTCCAGCGCGACCAGCGCGCCGTGATAATTGG
>NZ_QPFW01000007.1:0-438 GCF_008122455.1 Enterobacter sp. C6 | reverse complement strand
GTCAGCTCCTCTTCGCTCATGCGGGCGATCAGGCCGACGATAATCGCGCTGGCGAGAAACACCGCCGATATCTCCGCCATCCACCAGCCCAGTACCGCCACGCCGTAAATCATCACCGCGAAGGCGAGGGCAAAAATCACCAGGATGATTTTGCGCACCGGGGTGAATTCCAGCGACTGTTCGCCCTTGTTGCCGAGGAAATGGGCGCGGTTCTCTTCCTGCTTGTCTGCAACGATCGACTGCGAGGGATCCTTGCGCACCTTGCGGGCGTAGCGCATCACCCACGCCACGCAGATGATCCAGCCGATGACCAGCAGCGCCACGCGCAGGGCGATGCCGTTGGTAAAGGGGATCCCGGCGGCGTTGGCGGCGATGACCGTGGCAAACGGGTTGATGGTGGAACCCAGCGTGCCGATCCCCGCCCCGAGCAGCACGGTG
>NZ_QPFW01000006.1:0-436 GCF_008122455.1 Enterobacter sp. C6 | reverse complement strand
GCTCGCCACGCGGGTGGCGTCCGTTCCCAGGCCCACCGGTACGCCGGTCTCGAGCATTTTCGCCACCGGCGGCGTGTGGCGGGTGGCTTCGATGCCGTAACGCTCGGCAAAGTACTCGCCCTGGAAGGCCATGCGGTGCTGGACGGCAATGCCGCCGCCGAGCGCTTTAATGCGGTCGATGTTGGCCTGGGTGACGGTTTCCGCGTGGTCGAAGAACCAGTGCAGGCCGTTGAACGGAATGTCGCGGTTCACCTTCTCGAACACGTCCAGCATGCGGCTGATGGATTCGTTATAGGTGGCGTGCAGGCGGAACGGCCAGCGGTGCTCCACCAGATGGCGTACCACGCGCTCCAGCTCGTCCTCCATGCCCGGCGCGAGGTCCGGGCGTGGTTCGAGGAAATCTTCAAAATCGGCGGCAGAGAAGACCAGCATCTCG
>NZ_QPFW01000005.1:0-431 GCF_008122455.1 Enterobacter sp. C6 | reverse complement strand
GGGGCGGATCACCGCTGGTCGCTGCCGGTGACGCTGCTGGCCACCCCTGCCCTGCTGCTGTTTGCCGACGTGCTGGGCCGCCTGCTGGTGCCCGGTGAACTGCGCGTCTCGGTGGTCAGCGCCTTTATCGGCGCGCCAGTGCTGATCTTCCTGGTACGCCGTAAACGCGGAGGTGGCGCATGATGGCCCCGTCCCGTCGTTTACTCACCAGCGTCTCGCTGCTGCTCATCGCCATTCTGCTGCTGGCGGTCTGGAGCCTGCGCTGCGGCGCGGTCACGCTCGATTTTGCGCAGGTGTTTAACGCCCTGCTCGGCAGCGCGCCGCGCAACGTCACCATGGTGGTGACGGAGTGGCGACTGCCGCGCGTGGCGATGGCGATTCTGGTCGGCGCGGCGCTCGGCGTGAGCGGTGCGATATTCCAGTCGCTGATG
>NZ_QPFW01000004.1:0-427 GCF_008122455.1 Enterobacter sp. C6 | reverse complement strand
GCTTAAAAAGGTCTTTACCGCGTTGACGACCATCCAGGTGATGACGCTGGCGATAAGCCCGTGCGCCCCGGCCAATAGCCCCACGAGCGCCACGCCGATGCAGAGGGTGATGACCGTCTCTTTGCCGCTGATATGGCCAAGATAGGCGTTTGCCATTCCAGCCCCTTCGCGCGCATAGCGCTGCCGGTACATGGCCAACACCATTGCCGTTCGCCCGACGATCGGCGCGCAGACCAGCAGCGCAAACAGGGTATTAACCGGAAGGTGGGCCAGGGAAATTACCGCAGCGACTTTGATAAGGATGCAGAATACGATGGCCAGACCGCCATAGGTTCCCAACCGGCTATCGCGCATAATCTCCAGCATCCGTTCGCGGGTGCGGGCAGAAAAGACGCCATCGCAGGTGTCCGCCAGACCGTCCAGATGA
>NZ_QPFW01000003.1:0-423 GCF_008122455.1 Enterobacter sp. C6 | reverse complement strand
GCATGACATCACCCACGCAACGCCTCTCTTTGTGACCGCGATGCTGGTACTGATAGGCGTGGGCTTCTCGATCGGCAACTATCTCGGCGGGAAATTTGCCGACCGTTCCGTGAGCGGCACGCTGAAGGGCTTCTTAACCCTGCTGATTGCCATCATGATTGCCATTCCGTGGCTGGCGAGTAATGAGTTTGGGGCCGCGATCGCAATGGTCGTCTGGGGAGCCGCCACCTTTGCCGTGGTGCCGCCGCTGCAGATGCGCGTGATGCGCGTCGCGCATGAAGCGCCGGGCCTCTCATCGTCGGTCAACATCGGCGCCTTCAACCTGGGCAATGCGCTCGGTGCGGCGGCCGGTGGGGCTGTGATTTCAGGGGGACTGGGGTACAGCTTTGTGCCGGTGATGGGGGCGGTTATTGCCGCGCTCGG
>NZ_QPFW01000002.1:0-420 GCF_008122455.1 Enterobacter sp. C6 | reverse complement strand
CGGCTGGCCGCAGACGCTCAGCGGCCCCTCCGGGCATGAACCCGCCGCACTCAACCTTGCTGCCGCCTGGCTTAGCGCCATGAGCGACGAGCAGATTGCGCTTTGGGCAAAACTGCATCAGCTTACACCTGCAACGGCCATCGCCCTGTACGGCGACGAGAACGATAACCTGGCGGTGAAAGCCCGCCTGGAGAAAGCCGGTTACCGCCACGTTTCGCTGCTCAGCGACGCACTGCAGACCCCAGACCGCCTTCAACGCCTGCCTCATTTTGAACAGCTGGTTTACCCGCAGTGGATCCACCGCCTCCAGCAGGGTAAACCCGCGACCGCCGCGCCGTCGGGTGACTGGAAAGTGATCGAAGCCGCCTGGGGCGCACCGAAGTTTTACCTGCTGAACCACATTCCCGGCGCGGGCTACAT
>NZ_QPFW01000001.1:0-410 GCF_008122455.1 Enterobacter sp. C6 | reverse complement strand
GCCGCGCTCCAGGAACCGTCTGCCAGCACGGAGGCCGCATAGGTTTTGCCATTGACGGTCACGGTGAGCGTTGTACCTGCCGCCAGCCCGTCGCTGGAGCCGGAGACGATCAGGTTTTGAGTATGTTCGATGCTGTTGATCACATCGTCGCCCGCCACGGTATCAATGCGCAGACCCGGCAGGCTGGCGTCGATAACGATTTCGCGCTCGCCCGCGCCGGTGTTGCCGTGGCCGTTGGTGACGGTCGCCGATACGGTCAAATCCCCGTTGCCCAGCGCCGTCAGGACGGATTCCGGCACGCTCACGGACCAGGTCAGATCGTTCTGCACCGTTGCGGTGTAGCTGTTGCCGCCAATGGTGACGGTGACGGTATTGCCCGCTTCGGCATTCGCCACGGTGCCGCTGATGGT